>NZ_SGXV01000167.1:0-828 GCF_005435055.1 Halorubrum sp. SS7 | reverse complement strand
ACAGCCTCGGTCTGAGGGAACTCTAGCGACTCTCCCGCTGTTCGACCTTGTTCAGGTAGCTGAAATCCAGTATATCGCACCCTGACCGAAAGTTGCGCATGTCGCCCGTGGTCCCTTCCCTCTCAGCTCTTCTCCGAACGAAAAGAATTTAGATATGAATAGGATATGAATGCTCATGAGCAAGAGCGAGGAACGTAAGGTCGGTGAACGAGGGCAAGTCACCCTCCCGAAAGAACTGAGAGAGAAACTGGGTATCCGCGGCGGGGACGAGGTACTGGTTCACGAAGAGGACGGGAAAATCACCATCGAAAAACCGCTGTCTCGTGAGGAGCTCGCTGAGGGGTACCGACGACGCGCAGCAGAATCCGAAGCCCTCGCGGAGGAGATGGACGGTGTGTCTCGCGAGGCCGACGAGTACCTCGGTGATGTTCCCGAGTGGTAATCGATGGACGTTCGCCGCGGAGACATCGTCATCGTCGAGCTTGACCCGACAGAGGGGTCCGAGCAACGAGGAACACGACCGTGTCTAGTCGTGCAAAACAACGTTGGGAACGAGAACGCGCCGACGACCATCGTCGTCCCGTTTACGACCTCGCGAGGAGACGAACTGTACCCGTTCGAGGTACTCGTCTCGGCTGCCGAGTCTCCGCTCCGAGAGGACTCGGTTGCTCTCTGTAGTCAGATTCGCACGGTGTCCATCGAGCATCGTATTAATACCAGCCTCGGCTCAGTGCCGGCGTCCCGTATGGAGGAAGTCGACGAGGCACTCGAATACAGCCTCGGTCTGAGGGAACTCTAGCGACTCTCCCGCTGTTCGACCTTGTTCAG
>NZ_SGXV01000166.1:0-840 GCF_005435055.1 Halorubrum sp. SS7 | reverse complement strand
CGCCTGCCGGGACCGGACGGACGTGGCCGGCGCCGTCGTAGCTCTCCCCGTCGCGAGGCTCGCGATCGGCTCCGTCTCCGAATTGATCGTCGGCGTTACTCGGCACCGGCCTCACCTCCGTCTGTCGCGGCGAGCGTCTGTTGACCGAGTCCGGACCACATCTTCGCCGTCGACGGATCGTAGGAACAGAACAGTCGCTCCGGCCTGTCGCTGTTGTCGAGCGACGCCGATCGGTTGTAACTCCGCTCGACCACAGCCGTCGCGAGGTCTTCCAGCCCCTCCGGCGGTTCCGAGTAGGAGACGATCCACTCGCCGTCGACGGACCGAAGCGTCTCGACGAGGCCCCCGTGGTCGAACAGCGGCCCGCGGTAGTAGTTGTCCTTCTCCTCGGTGTACGGCGGATCGCAGTAGAACAGTACGCCGTCGTCGTCGTACCGCTCGAACTGCTCAGAGTAGTCGCCGCATTCGATCGCGACGCCCTTGAACCGGTCACGGAGACGCTGTATCCGTCCGGGGACGCGAGCCCATATCTCAGACTTCTGCGGCCCCTTCCGCGGGGTATCCGTCGCGAAGCCGGCTCGCTGTCCGTAGCGCCCGGAAAAGCTGGCGTACCGAAGGAACACCCACCGCGCTGCTTCCTCAACGAGATCCCCGCCGAGGTCTTGCTCGGGGTCGCGGAACTGTCGCGACCACTCGTTGTAGAGACCGCGCGAGTACGGGATGTCGCGGACGGCCTTGGCGAGCTCCTCGGGACGGTCTCGGACCGCCTCGAAGAACCGCACCACGTACTCGTCGCGGTCGTTGAAAATCTCGGCGCGGCTCCGCGGCTTATTCAGCAGC
>NZ_SGXV01000165.1:0-840 GCF_005435055.1 Halorubrum sp. SS7 | reverse complement strand
TGGAGTCGTGGGACGGGCTGACCGCGAGCAACGCCGGCGTCTATCCGCAGATCGTCGGCTCGATCATCATCGTCGGGTTCATGGCGGTCCTCGCGTTCCCGGTCGGGATCGGCGCGGCCATCTACCTCGAGGAATACGCGCCGAACTCCGGATTCCGCGGCCGGCTCGCGACGCTGTTGGAGGTGAACATCTCGAACCTCGCCGGCGTCCCCTCGGTCGTGTACGGGCTGCTGGGGCTCGCGCTGTTCCGGCGGACGCTCGGGTTCGGGACCGGCATCGTCGTCTCGGCGTCGGGGACGCTCGGACTGCTCATCCTCCCCATCGTCATCGTCTCGACGCAGGAGGCGCTGCGCTCCGTCCCCGACGACCTCCGGCAGGGCTCGTACGGCATGGGCGCGAGCCGGTGGCAGACGCTCCGCGAGGTCGTCCTGCCCGAGGCCATTCCGGGGACCCTCACCGGAACGATCCTCGCGTTGGCGCGGGCGATCGGCGAGACCGCGCCGCTCGTCATCATCGCGGTCGCCACGACGACCTACAGTCCGCCGAGCGGGCTGTTCTCCAGCGCGACGGCGCTCCCGCTACAGATCTTCGCCGCGTCGGCCAACGCGAAGCCGGAGTTCCGACACGGGGTCGTCCCGGCGGCGGCCGTCGTGTTGCTCACCCTGATGCTGCTGATGAACGCGACGGCAATCGTTATCCGAAACAAGTACGGACGTGAGACCTAACCAATGAGCGAATCAGACAGTTCCCCGAAGATCCAGACGACCATCGAGACCGGCGACGAAGCGTCGCGGGACGCCCCGCTCGACGCACGTGACACGGTCATCGAGACGCGTGACC
>NZ_SGXV01000164.1:0-852 GCF_005435055.1 Halorubrum sp. SS7 | reverse complement strand
CTCGACTAAGGCGTCGTGGACGCGCGCGCCCCACCCGCCCTCGGTCCGGAGGACGCGCTTCGTCGTCCCGCGCTCCGAGACGGTCCGGATCAGGGCGTCGGTGTCGAGGTCGATCGCGCGCACGTAGTCGACGATCTCACGGCGCGCGTCGCTGTCTAACTCCCGGACGCTCTGATCGCGGACGTGGACGTGGTAGCCGCGCCCGCCGGAGAAGACGACGGTCAACATCCGAATGACGGAGTCGTTCCTCGCCGACGTCGACGCGACGTGGAAGGACCTCGGATACAATAGTCGGAGCGAGTTCGTGCGCGACGTGCTCCGCGACGCGGTGAAACACCCGGAGTTCGATCGCGCCGACCTCAAGGCGGTCGCCGCGAGCGAAGTCGACATCCAGCAGGGCCGCACCCGCGACAGCGACGCGATCAAAGCCGAGTACGGTAGCGACGGCGACGGCGATCGATGAGCGACGGGTGGGACTGGCGGTTCACCGACCGGTCGGAGCGACAGCTTGCGGCGCTCGACGACCACGCCCGCGACCGGATCCTCTCGAAGCTCGACGAGGTCGTCACCGACCAGTGGCGGGACCCGACCGATCACCTCGAACCGCTCGCCGGCGCTCCGCACCAGAAACTCCGGATCGGTCAGTTTCGGCTCGCGTGTCGGGCAGACCGCGACCGAGAGATACTGTTCGTTGTCGCCATCCGGAAGCGCGGCGGCGACGCGTACCGAGACGACGATTGAACGTCCGGCGCGATCGCCACGAGCGAGGCATCTAGATTTATAACTTTACGCTCGCCGCGACCTCCCGGAACTCCGGGTCCCAGGCGTCGAGCGCGTGGACGCGCCACCGGA
>NZ_SGXV01000163.1:0-854 GCF_005435055.1 Halorubrum sp. SS7 | reverse complement strand
GAGCCGATCGCCCTCGTCCGGAGGGCAGTCGTCCGCGCATCGAAGCAACACGGCGACGACGTGCTTACACGCCTCCGGTCCGGTATACGGGCAGTCGCACCACGGGTCGAAGCCGTTGACCGCGAGGTCGACACGCACGTCGTACTGACGGCTGCCGCTCACGACGGCGGTTACAGTAGTGTCAATGCGATGGATATCGAGGATACGGTCCTCAGCGAGGTACCTCTCCCCGCGTTCGAAAACCGCGTCAGTACAGATCTCCCGAACTGCCCCCTCCGTCAGGTCCATGGGTGTGAGCAGTGTTCCGCCGCGATCCTGAAAAGTCGACACATGAGCCGCACTTTCGTTCAAAATCGTAACGCTCTCCCTCTGAAAGAAGCCACTACCCCGTCGCAGTCATTCGATTAGAACGAGACTGGCGCGACGGGCGCTGGTTCGACCGTCGAACGACGAGACCTTTCAGGCGTGAGACGGTCGAGATTGGCGTCCTGAAAAAAAGAGATTTCTGACATCACTCTCCCGTCTCATCATAGCAACAGCTACACCGGTGTAGTATCGAGATTGGAGCGAATGACCGACTCGTTGTGGTACCCGTCCGTCGAGGATGTCGTCGCCATCCACGACGACATCGTCGCGGAGTATCCCGACACTCCCCCCGGTGTTCGGAACCCCGGTGACGTCGAGTTCGCGTTGAACTACGTCGAGGAGGGCAGTTTCGGTTCCGCACCGGACACCATCCACGAGAAGGCGTATCACCTCCTCCGGCTCCTCGTCGCCAATCACCCCTCGGTCGATGCGAACAAACGAACCGCGCTCAACGCGACGGTCGTCTTCTACTTCCTCAACGGGTGTCG
>NZ_SGXV01000162.1:0-855 GCF_005435055.1 Halorubrum sp. SS7 | reverse complement strand
TGGAATCAATCTCCGCCCATGACCGAATCCTCGGAACGCCCAACGCCGCCGGAAGGGCTCTCCCCGGAACTGGTGGACGCGTTGACCGATCGTTCGCCAGAAGAGCTCCGCAAAGCGATCGTTCACGCGCAGGAGCTACTCCACTATCACGGAGAGGCGGAACTGCCGGTCGAGGCGGAGGACAACGAGGACATCCTCCGCGTCACCGAACACGAGGGGCACACGGAAGTGGTAAAGCAGTTCCGCTGTGCGGACGGCTGCGACGACTGCCCGCACGGTCCGTACCTCTATCACGTCACCGAGGAGCCGCAGCCCGACGGGAGCCACGAGGTTCACTGGTCGTTCATGGGGCGGATGCGAGAAGCGGAGTGACCGGGGCGAGAGGGCACCGGGGACCCGTCGACTCACCGGGACCAGCTACGGGTTCAGTCCCCAAATCCCGGCCCGAAGGAACACCAGCACCGGGATGATCTCCAGCCGCCCGATCCACATGTTGAAGAGGAACATTCCCTCCGCCAGCGGCGGCATCGAGGGGCCGGTGATCCCCGTCGAAAGGCCGACGTTCCCCTGCGCGCTGGCGACCTCGAACAGCGCGTCGGCGTAGGTGAACTCGGGGCCGGCGACGTTGACGAGGACGAGACTCCCGACAGCGAGCGCGAGGAGCCACAGGAGCGTGACGATGGCGGCCTCGCCGAACTCCCGCTCCATCGTCTCCCGGTCAAGCGTTCGGTCGCCGATGCGCGCGGTGACGACCGCGTTCTTCGGGAGGAACACGCGAGAGAACTGCCAGACGATCCCGCGTGCGACCGTGTACCCGCGGACGATTTTGATACCGCCGACGGTGGACCCGGCGGC
>NZ_SGXV01000161.1:0-856 GCF_005435055.1 Halorubrum sp. SS7 | reverse complement strand
GTCGCCGCCGAGCGCGCCCCGACGAACGCGCACCTGAAGCGCGATCCGTTCGACGCCCGCGTCGTCGCGGTCGGTGACCCCGAAGCGTCGGGGCTCTTCGACCGGGTCGTCCCGCTGAGTTCGCCCGACGCCGGGAGCGAAGCAAACCCGATCGTCACCGACCTGTCGAGCGACTCCGGGAAGGGCCCGTGGTGGCGCCGCCCGATGGCCTTCGACGCGGCGGCGACGAGTCGGTTGCTGGCGCGGATCGATCGGCCCTGAGTCGGCGGGGTTCGGGTGTCAACGCAGAAATACCCAAGTATTGCCGGTGATTGCGGGAAGACGGCCTCTCCCGGAATCGAAAAAGCGCTATCGGGGCGTCTACGGCCGATTTTGTCGCCGAGGCGGTCGAATCGAAAACCGAACATATTCGGCGCCCGTAATATTTGCGCGAAGAGGGTTCCACCTCACATGTTTGTCGGTTTCGTGATTTATACCCCAAAATAAAATTATGGTGTATTCGATGTCAGACCTGAATATCTCGCACGAATACTTCACGTGGAAGCTCGTGCAGGATGTCGCGGAAGAGAAGGGGTACTTCGAGGACGAGGGGGTCGAGGCCGACCTCTCGTACTTCGCGCCGGGAACGCAGGACTTCGAGGGCGAGAACGCCTTCGACGCCGACTGGTGGGACGACATGGACGAGGACGGCGGCACCCACGGCGTCTGCGAGTGGAACGCGGTTCAGGAAGCCTCCGAGACCGACCGCGACATCGTGGGCTCGTACAGCGAGTGGGACCGCGTCGTCTTCGTCCGCGACGACGACGACGCCGAGACCATCGACGACCTGCGTGGTCGACCGATGGGGATCAACAAG
>NZ_SGXV01000160.1:0-856 GCF_005435055.1 Halorubrum sp. SS7 | reverse complement strand
CAGTACTAGTATGGCCCGGGGGATCCTTAAGTCGTGTCCTTCTCCTACGATCTTGTGAACGATGGATATTTTCTTTCTAAACTTTAAACAAACAGTGGAGAGATGTTGTTGTGTGTGGAACGACGCTTAGCCTACCGAGGAAGATCCAGACTACAATAGAATATGTGGCCAAAACTCTCCGCAACTTCAGCAGCAAAAAGGATATTATTGACATAACCTCCTCACAAAAAGTACACAAATGGCTAAATAACAGAGCCCCTCTTTTTACTAGGGAAATGGTGGATGTGGACTTTAGAATTTAAGATAATAAAGCTCTTGATCCCAATGTTATTTCCATGTGAGGGACATTAAATTGAGTAACCTTTGCCACATACCCTCTCCCAGAGTCCATTCTCTAAAACTTGAAGCTCCGCCCCTTTTTACGCACATTAGGCTTCCAATTACGGTCAATGGTCTTGAAGATTGGGAGCTTTTGAAGAGTAATAAGAACCATCACAAAAAGGAACCCAGAAGCCGGGAGTGTCTACCAAAAAAATTCAAGGGTTAAAAAAAAGTGACATTTTCTCCTGTTTTTTACACATGATTTTGAATGCTGATGGGTCCACGTCCAGCTCTAAAGGTAGGTTCATGGTTCTCCAAAGTTGCTTTCTTGTCAGAATTGAGCCACATCAGGTAGGTGGGGAAGTAGATCAGTGAGGATGCTTCACATGTGTGGGCACTGGGAACAGAATGCTTCAATAACACGAGCTGACGAGGGCCCGCTATGAAAAAAAAGATTCTCTGTGCCCCCTGGCGCCTCCGCACTTAAAGAATTGATGACCGTGCGGCCGCGATATCCTGCAGATGCATCCAGTAC
>NZ_SGXV01000159.1:0-857 GCF_005435055.1 Halorubrum sp. SS7 | reverse complement strand
GGTGACGGGCGCGAGCCGATCAAGCTCGTCACTCTCAAGAGTCAGTTGGCAACCCTTCGGCGTTTCCTCCGGTTCGCTGGCGACATCGACGCCGTCGATCCCGAGCTGTACGAACAGCTCACCCTCCCGACGATGAAAAACGGGGAGGACGTGTCGGAGACCACGCTCAAGCCTGAACGCGCTATCGAGATTCTGGACTACCTCGAAAGCGCGCAACCGGCGTCCCGCGACCACATCGTTCTCCTCCTGCTGTGGGAAACGGGGGCGCGGAGCGGTGCGATTCGCGGCCTCGACCTCGAAGACTGCGACCTCGACGGGACGCATCCTCGTTTCTCTGGTCCGGCTGTCCACTTCGTTCACCGTCCGGAGACCGGCACCCCGCTCAAGAACCACGAGTCGGGGACCCGCTGGAACCGTATTAGTCAGAAGACGGCCCGATACATCGAGGACTACATCGAGTATCACCGGGATGAGGTGACCGACGAGTACGATCGTAAGCCGCTGATCACGACCAGGTACGGTCGTCCGGCGGGCAACACCTTCCGGAAGGTGCTGTACCGAGTGACTCGTCCCTGCTGGCGCGGCGAAGGCTGTCCCCACGATCGGGACATCGACTCCTGCGAGGCGACTGACATCGACCACGCGAGCAAGTGTCCGTCGTCGCGATCTCCTCACGACGTGCGGAGTGGCCGGGTGACCTTCTACCGCCGCGAGGACGTTCCGCGGCGTATCGTCGAGGACCGGCTGAACGCGAGTGAGGATATTCTGAGTCGCCACTACGACCGGCGGTCTGACCGTGAACAGGCAGAGCAACGCAGCGACTTCCTCCCCGACCTATGAACCCCGAACCCTACGCC
>NZ_SGXV01000158.1:0-862 GCF_005435055.1 Halorubrum sp. SS7 | reverse complement strand
CATGCGCCACCATACTCGGAGTCAGGAGTATGAAAATAATAAAAATTCGGGCACGGTCGCGATCGGGACGGTCCGGGGGCGCTCCCCCCGCGACCGGTATGTTTTTACAAATATACTCGGATGTGAGTTGTATGTGTTCTCTCCGACGTCGCACCGTCGACCACACGCCGGCTTCGCGCGAGGAGCGATCCACACCGAGTCATCGCGGCGCGTCTCCCCGCCGATGACCTCCGGAGGGGACGCCGCAGACCCGGATCGGTCCTGGTGGAAGGAGAGCGTCGTCTACCAGATCTACCCGCGGAGCTTCAACGATTTTGACGGCGACGGGATCGGCGACCTCCGTGGGATCACGCAGAAGGCCGACTACCTCGACGAGCTGGGAATCGACGTCGTCTGGCTCTGTCCGGTGTACGACTCGCCGCAGGAGGACAACGGCTATGACATTCGAGACTACCGCGCGATCGACCCGGAGTTCGGCACGATGGCCGACTGGGAAGCGCTTCGAGACGCGCTTCACGACCGCGACGTCCGCCTCGTGATGGACCTCGTCGTCAACCACACTTCCGCGGAACACGAGTGGTTCCGGCGGTCGCGACGCGAGGAAGCGGGGTACGAGGACTACTACCACTGGGTGGAGGGCTCCCCCGACGAACCGCCGAACAACTGGGAGTCGTTCTTCGGCGGCTCGGCGTGGAGCTACGACGAGACCCGCGGCGCGTGGTACCTCCACCTTTTCCACGGGAACCAGCCGGACCTGAACTGGCGGAACCCTCGGGTCCGCGAGTCCGTCACGGAGCTGATCCGGTGGTGGCTGGACAAGGACGTCGACGGCTTCCGGATGGACGCCCTGAACCTCCTCTCG
>NZ_SGXV01000015.1:0-71880 GCF_005435055.1 Halorubrum sp. SS7 | reverse complement strand
TCCTGAAAGACGTCGTCGAGCACCTCCAGCGGCCGGTAGGGGTCCGGCGCCGTCGTCCGGCGCGTCCGCCTCGTCCGGCGTCGGCCCGGCGGACTCGACCGGCTGGGCCTCGTCCGGGCCGCTCGGTTCCGCCTCGTCGAGCCGGGCCGACGCCTCCGCCTCGTCGCCCCCGCCCCCGCGGTCCTCGTTCATGCGAGCGAGTGTGTCGGTGACCCCCTTATTCTCACCCAGTGAAACACTGTGCCACCGCGCGCGAGAGCCGTCACCGAAGAAACAGTTATACCGATGGGTGTGGTGCGGGGGCACGTATGACGGAGCCGTCGGAGCTCGTGGGCGCCGTCGAGCGCCGCCTCGACTTCCTCGAACGGCTCGCCGCGGAGCCGCTGCGCAAGCACGAGCTCGTCGACGCGCTCGGCCACTCCCGGTCGACGGTGAACCGGGCGATAGACGAGCTGGAGGCGGCCGGGCTCGTCGCGAGCGAGACCGACGGCTATCGGACGACGCTCTCCGGGCGCCTCCTCGCGACCGAGTACCGCGAGTTCCTGACGGCCGCCGACGACCTCGCGGCCGCGGGCGACGTGCTGGACCCGCTCGGCGCGGACGTCGACGTCGACCCCGCGGTCCTCCGCGAGGCGGAGACGTACCGGGCCGCGGCCCCGGACCCCTACCGGCCGCTGGAGGTGCTCGACGAGGCGCTCGCCGACGCGGACGCGGTCGCGGCGGCGCTGCCCGCGTTCCCCTACCCGCGGGTCGCGGAGCGGCTCCGGCGCACGGCCGCGGGCGGCGGGACCGTCGACCTCGCGCTCGCGGACCGGGCGTACCGACACGCCGCCGAGCGCTTCGCCGGCGACCTCGGCGCCGTCGCGCGCCGGGAAGGGTCCCGCGTCGCCGCGGTCGACGCCGTCGACGCGGGGGTGGTCGCGGCCGACGGAACCGCGCTGCTTCTCACCTTCGACGACGGCGGGACGCTCCACGGGGCGGCGGCGTCGAGCGAGCCGGAGGCCGTCGAGTGGGCGGAACGGAAGGTGCGGAGACTGATCGACCGCGGGCGCGACACGGGCGACGCGCTCGCGGCGATGGACGACGCCGAAGCGGGCGAGACCGAGGGCGACGCGCGCGGCGACGACCGACCCGAAGGAAGCGCGGGCGACTCGTCGGCGGGCGGCGGCCGATCCGAGGAGGAGGAGGAGGCCGACAGCCGGGAGCGATCCGCCGGAGCTGACGGGAGGACGGAGCGCACCGGCGGTCGGCTCTTCGGGGGAACCGGGTCCGACGACCCCGGGCGGAGCGCGCTCTCGGCGCAGGGGTTCCACGCGGTCGACGAGGACCGGCTCACCGGCGAGGCGGACCCGTACGGACCGCTCCGCACCACCGCGTCGTTCCCGGAGGTCGACGCGGGGTACGTCCTCGACAGGACCGCGGTGCGCGACGGCGAGCGGCGGTCGATCGCCGGCCTGCTCGTCGACGGGCTCGCCGAGGGCACCGATCACGCGCTCGTCGGCCCGCCGGGCAGCGGCAAGAGCACGGTGTGCCGGAGCGTCGCGGTCGAGTGGTACCGGTCGGGACGCGGTCCGGTGACGTACCGGCCGAGCGACGGCGGCGACCCGTTCGCCGCGACGGAGCGGCTCCGCGAGCGCGTGACCGCGGGGGACGGCCACCACCTCGTGGTCGTCGAGGACGCGGTCGACCCCGGGGCCGCCGAGGCGGTCGGCCTCGCCCGCGAGCTGGCCGATCGCGACGACGTGTCCTTCCTGTTCGACGCCCGCGAGGAGCCGTACGACGACCCCGACGGGCTCCCGCTGTCCCCGACCGACCTCCGCTACCGCCGGGAGATTGAGACCGTGCGGATGCCCCGGCTCGACGCGCGCGAGGTGGAGCGGTTCGTCGCCCACGTCGCCGACTGTACCGGGTCGGCGCCGGCGGCCGACCCGGACGCCCTGCTCGACGACGTGCGGCGCGCGGACGACGAGCGCGTCGGGGAGCTGCTCGCGCTCGTCCACCGCCTCGTCCGCGCGAGCGGCGAGGGCGCGACCGTCGCCGGCGACCCGGGAGGGAGCGCGGGCGGCGCCTCGGGAGAGTACGGCACGGGCGACGGGACGGCCGGACGCGCGGGGGACGCCGGTCCCGAGTCCGGGCTGGAGGCGGCGGTCGCGGAGGCGGTCCGGGAGGTCCGGAACCGGCCGCCGCCGACGGCGGACGTCGCGGTGCTCGTGAACCTGCTCAACGTCGCCGGCGTGGGCGAGGTCGAGACCTTGGCGTACGCGCTCGTCGACGGGCCGGCGGCGGGACCGGGGGGCGACCGCGGCGGAGACGACGGCCGCCCGTCGCCGACCGTCGACGGGGTGCGGCGCGCGCTCGACCGCCTCGTCGGGACGGCCCTGGTGCGCTCCGGGGACGAGGGGTACCGCGCGGTCCACGACGAGTGGTCGGTGCTGTTCCTTGAGCGGCTCGTCGAGCGGGAGCCGGCGCCGGTCGTCGCCAGGCGCGTGGGCCGGGCCGTCTCGCGGGTGCTCGCGCTCGCCGACGACCCGACGCGCCGCGCCCGCGTCCGGCGGGCCGTGGGGGGCGACGCGCCGACGGTCGATCGGATCGAGCGCGACCCGGGCGCGTGGGCGGCGGAGACGGTCCGGGCGGTGTACGGCGTGGGCCGCCGGTACCCCCGGCTGGCCCCGCTGTACGGGCGCGTTCGCTACGCCCGGATCGACCTCCCGGACGCGTGCCCGGACGGCCTGCGCGACCGGCCGCCGGAGTGGGTGACTCGGATGTACGTCGAGGCCGGCGACCTCGACGGGGCGACGGCGGCGCTCGACGCGTGGCGGCCCGGCGACGAGGCGGGCGCCGCCGAGCGCCAGCGCGGGTACGGCGACGTGGCGCGGCGCCGCGGCGAGTACGACGCGGCGCGCGAGCGGTACGAGCGGGCCGAGGAGCTGTTCGGGGCCGCGGGCGACCGCGGCGGGCTCGCGGCGGCCGTCCGCGGCCGCGCCCAGGCGGCCCACTTCGACGGGGACTTCGAGGAGGCCTACGAGGCGGCCTCGCGGGCGTACGCCATCGCCGTCGAGGTCGGCGACCCAATCGGGGAGGCGAAGGCGCTGATGGACGTCGGGAACGCGCTCGACGGGCTCGACGGGACCGACGCCGTCCTCGCCCACTACCGGGTGGCCGGCGACCTGTTCCGCGCCTACGACGACACACACGGGGCGGCGAACGTGCGGGCGAACCAGGCGGTCGCGCTGCGGCGTCGCGGCGACCTCGACGCGGCCGAGCGGACGGCGCGGCGCGCGCTCGACGGCTACCGGACGGTCGGCGACGAACACCGCGAGGCCATCTCGCTTTTGAACCTCGCGGCGGTCGCCGAGCAGCGCGGCGCCGTCGGCGAGGCGGTCGCCCGCGCGGCGGAGGCGCGGGCCATCGCCGAGCGGGTCGGCTCGGAGCTGTACGAGGCGTTCGCGCTGAGCCACCTCGGCAGCGCCGCCCACGTCGCCGGCGACCTCGACCGGGCGGAGCGCTTCCTCACGGACGCGCTGGACCGCCTCGACGCGCTCGACGCCGACACCCGGTGCGCGATGGTAACCGCGATCCTGGCGGAAGTCGCGATCGACCGCGGCGACCTCGACGCGGCCGAGCGGCGCGTCGAGCGGACCGCGTCGCTGCTCGACGACCACGCGGGGCACAAGCGGCTGGCGGAGTTAGACCGAGTCCGGGGCCGGCTGGCGCTGGCTCGGGGGAACGGCGACGCCGCGACCGCGGCGCTGGAGTCCGCCGTCGAGTCGGCCCGCGCGGGCGGGTTCACGCAGGTCGAGGCGCAGGCGCTCGCGGCGCTGGGCGCCGCGGCGGCCGACCGCGGGGACGCCGAGGCGGCGGCGTCCCGACTGACCGCGGCGCTCGACCTCGGCCACCGGATCGAGGCGGTTCGGGCGGTCGTCGCGGCCGCCGACGAGCTGGTCGACCTCCTCGCCGAGGGGCCCGGCGGCTCGACCGCGACGGACCGCGAGGCGGTGACCGAGGCGCTGCGGGAGTCGCCGCCCGAGTCGGTCCCGCCCGAGTCGGCCGCCGACCCGGCGGCGTACCGGGAGCTCGCCGACCGCTGGCGCGTCGACGGCGACGGCGCCGCGACGTACCCGCCCCTCGGGTGAGCCGCGAGCGGTGTCGCAATCGCTTTGGGCGCGCGCGGAGAACCGCGGCCATGACCGACGCCGACACGCTCGCGGACCTGCGGACGGCGGCAGACTACCAGTTCGGGGCCGGCGCGGGCGACGCGCTGTTCCCGCCGGGCGACCCGCTCACCGTGCGCCGGTCGAGCGGCGGCCGCCCGCGACAGGTGATCGACGGCGACGTGGACGACACGCCCGGCAGCAGCGAGGGCGACCGCCTCGTCTCCTACGGCACCGACGGCCGGTTCACGCTCGGGCTCGCGGGCGGGAAGCGCATCCACGAGGCGTTCGCCGCGCCGCGACACCGGATGGTCGTCGGCGAGGAGAGCGAGCCGTTCGTCCGGGAAGGGCGCAACGCCTTCGCGAAGTTCGTCACCGCGGCCGACGACGGGATCCGCCCGGGCGACGAGGTCCTCGTCGTCGACGAGTCCGACGCGATTTTCGGAGTCGGGCGGGCCGAGCTCTCCGGCACGGAGGCCGAGGCGCTCGGCTCGGGCGTCGCCGTGAAGACGCGTGACGGGAACCCCGCGGACGGCGAATAGCGAATTTTTTGCGGTGGCGCGTGCCTGCGAGCGGCCGCCGAAGGCGGTCGCGAGGCAGCACGCGCGAGGGAGTCGCGAGCGGTGCGAGGTGCGAGCGAAGCGAGCACCTCGATTGCGAGCGGTGAAACCGCGAGCAGCGAGCGACGAGGCTGGGGAGGTGTGAGGTGCGGTTGCGGTCGGGCGGGACTCGAAGGGGCAGTCACCGGCGGCGGAGCCGCCGGTTGCCCGTGGCGCGTAGTGCCTCGCGGCTGGGGCTTCGGGGGTATTCGTGTCGGTCAGTGGTCCGTGAACGAACTCATCGTACGGCCGAGTCGACTTATAAAATCCCCGCCAGTCCGAGCGCCTCGATCAGCGGGACCCCGGCGACGACCGAGCCGATCAGGTAGCCGCCGATGGCGCCGCCGTTCAGGAGGGGGAGCCCCGCGTGGGGGCGTCCCTGAATCACCCACCGCATGAGGACGAGCAGCCCCGCGAGGGTCCCGACCATCGCCAGCGCCGCGGGGAGGTTGACGCCGAGGAGCGGGACCGCGAGGTCCCTCGCCGGCGAGAACGTCGCCGCGCTCGCGATCAGCACCGTCGGGATGACGGCGTCACCGAGGCCGATGAAGAACGCGTCGCGGTCGGCGGGGTCGGCGGCCTCGACGGGCTCGGAGGAATCGTCGCTCTCGCCCTCGGTGTCCGAGGAATCCGCGAGGTCCGCGTCCGACTCCGGCTCCTCGCCGACCCCTGACGCCTCCTCGCTGGCCGTCTCGCCGTCGAGCAGCGAGTACGACAGCGACAGCGGGATCACCAGCACGACGGGGATGTTCAGGTCCATCACGCCCTCCGCGAGCGACAGCATGTGTTCGGTCCCGTACACGGAGACGGCGTCGTAGACGGCGAGGACGGCGAGCAGGATCAGCGCGGGCAGCAGGCCGAAGGAGATGCCGAACAGCCCGGCGGCGCCGGCGCCCATCAACACACCGGCGGTGTCGATGACGTACCACTCGGGGTGCACGAGCAGGCCGACCGCGACCGCGACCGCCGGGACGGCGGCCGCGAGCGGCGGGACGAGCGCGGAGAACACGTACCACGAGAGCCACGCCGACACGCCGACGATCAGCAGCCGGATCGCCCCGTCGAAGTCGTACCGGAACGCCGCCAGCATCAGTCCGGTCATCACGACGATGGCGGCGACGTACACCACGCTGTTCACGGGGTTGTCCGGGTTCTCGACCGCCTGATACCCGCTCTCGGCGAACTCGGGGACGAGCGCCAGCGCGCCCACTTGGACGACTACGAACAGCCCGACGACGAAGGCGACGCCGCGGTACTCGCGGGGGAACATTCGACCGCCGGTTCGTCGGCCGAGGGTTTCGTCCTTGCGCTTCGGCCGCGCGCGGCGGCGACGGCGGTCGCTGTTCGGCGGAGCGGAGCGCGAACAGAAACGGGTTCGGGCTCGGTGTGGGAGCGGGTGGACCCGAACCCAAGCCGACGGACGACGGACGGTGGAAGCGAGTGGCCGACCGGCCCGCCCGGAACGGGATGGGGCCGGTCGGATTCGTCCGCGGCGTTTGCTTCCTTCCCCGAGCGACGTAAGTACCTACCGGCCGAGTTATCAGGAGAGATACTCGGCGTGTGAAGGGGACAGAATCGGACGAAACGAGGGGACGAAACCGGACGGAACGAGGGCGACGCTGGTCGTCGAGGGAACGCGGGAAAGGGTGGGAGAGGTGGGAGGCGGGCGAAAGGCGAAGCGGCGGCGAGAGGCGGCGGCGGGCGGCGGCCGGACAGCGGACCCCCAGGCTGTCGTCGGCGTCGCCGCCCGGGTGGTCGGGACGGGCGCGCGGATCGATTAACGCCGAATTCCAACGAGAAAAGCGTCGGTCTTCGGCAAAAGGCGCTATGTCCCTCAGGCGTATAAAGGTGTGAGATCCGGAACGGTACGATCCGGCGAGACGGGATCCGGGCACGTGGGATCCGGCGGCGCGAGATCGGGACACGCGGGATTCGGCGTCCCGCGAGGCACGCGCGGGCCCGCTCACCGACGGTCGCGCAGCGCCGGGAACTCCTCGCGGACCGCCGCGACCCGGTCGGGGTCCACCGTCGCGGTCACGACGCCCGGTTCGTCGCCGGCCGACGCGCGCGCGGTTCCCCAGGGGTCGTACACCGCGCTCCGACCGCAGAGCGCGTCGTCGCCGAACCGGCCGCTCCCGTTGACCGCGGCGACGTACGCGAGGTTCTCGATGGCCCGCGCGCGGCCGAGCGTCCGCCAGTGTTCGATCCGCGGGTAGGGCCACGCGCTCGGCACCAGCACGCACTCGACGCCCCGATCGACCATCCCGCGGAACTGCTCCGGGAAGCGGAGGTCGTAGCAGGTCGTCACCCCGACCGTGACGCCCCCGAGGTCGACCACGGGCGTCCGCTCGCCGGGGACCATCCGGTCCGTCTCCTCGGAGCCGTACCCGAAGAGGTGGCGCTTCCGGTAGACGAGGCGCCGTTCGCCGTCGGCGTCGAACAGCACCGCGGCGTTGGCGAGCCCGGACTCGGCCGGCACGTCGAGGCCGTCCGCGGCCGACGCGGACAGGTCCTCGACGACCGTGCCGGCCAGCACCGCCACGTCGTGGTCGTCGGCCGCGGCCGCGAACCGAGCGAGCCGGTCGCCGGCGAGGCTCTCCGCGGCCCGGCCGTACGCGTCGAACGCGAAGTAGCCCACGTCGAACAGTTCGGGCAGCACGACGAGGTCCGCGCCGTCGGCCGCCGCCGCCCGTACCCGGTCGAGCGCCCGCTCGACGTTGGCCTCGACGGCGCCGCCCTCGACCGCCAGTTGGACGCCGGCGAGCCTCATGCCGGCGAGGCGAGCGAGGCGCGGAGCGCGTCCTCTAAGTTGTCCAGCTCCGCGTCGAAGTTCCGCTTGAAGAAGGACTCGACGCCCGGGAGCTTCCCGTCGACGACGAACTCGTTGGCGAGCCGGCAGCCGCCGTCGGTCTCGGTGATCTCGTGTTCGCCGGTGACGCGGAAGGCCCGCGACTTCCCGACGAACTTCACCCGGTTCGGGGGGTCGCGCGCGATGTCTTTCGTCTCGACGTCGATCGTCGAGCGGATCATCGGGATCGGGAGCGCGACGTGCCACGTCGCGCTGCCGTCGTCGTGTACCTCGAAGGAGTCGACCACGCTGATGGCGCCCGCGCGCTGCTCCGCGTCCGAGATGAACGCCCACACGTCGGCCGGCGGCGCGTCGAACTCGAACGTCCGGGAGACTCGAACGGTCATACGTACTCGTTTGGGACTACGGGGGTTAAAAATGCGCGTCGACGGTGTCGGGTGCGGGGAACGCGGTCGCCGCGTCGCCCGACGACCTCAGCCCTCCGGCGTCACGCGCCAGGTGGTTGACTTCGCGCGGCCCCACTTCTCGATGTCCACGTCGTCCGACTTCTCGGCGAGCCGCGGGAGCCGGGAGCCCACCTGCTTCGCGGTGAGGCCGATCGCGTCGGCGATCGTCTTCGAGCGAACGTACCGCTCACCACGGGTGACGCTGTCCGTGAGGTACGCGAGGATCCGCTGTTCCTCCTCGGTGTACTCGCTCATTATCAGACCTACGCGTCTGACATCCTTAACGGTTTCTCGTCTTTCGCGGTCGGCCGACCGGCCCGGGGCGCGGGCCGGTCAGTCGAACAGCTGGACCGCGCCGACGGCGAGCGTCGCGAAGAGGAACGCGCCCGCGAACCCCCACGCTTTCCCGAGCTGACCCGGGTACGCTGCCATCACAACGGCGCCGACCACCGCGATGGCGCCGAGCGCGAGCGCGACGCCGACCCCCTTGTCCGACTCGATGGAACCCTCGCTCATACGAGTCGCTTCGCGGGGGACCACTTAGTTCATGCGAACCGAGCGACGCGCGTCGGGGAGACGAGAAGAAGGACCGCAGGCCGGGGTGCCGCGATCAGATGATCTCGACGTGGTCCGACGCCTCGTTGAGCGCGAGGTTCGCCGCGATCTCGGCGTTTCGCATGGCGTACTCCGCGGTGTGCTGGAGGCTGACGAGCACTTCCCGGGTCATGAGCAGCGTCTCGTTGTCCAAGTCGTTCGGGAGCTCGTCGAGGATCTCCTGTTCACGGTCCTCCAACCGCGAGAACAGGTCGCGGCACTCGACGGTGAGGTCGTAGTCGCGCTCGACGACCGCCCGGACCGCGAGCGCCGTCAGCTCGTCCACCTGGTCGGTGAACTCGCGGATCTGCCGCATCGTCGCGCTGTCGACGTCGAGGGTGTGCCCGTCCGCCTCCATCACGATCTCGGCGATGTCCTCGGCGTTGTCGGCGGTGAGTTCGAGGTTCTTCGCCACGGAGCGGTAGCCGATCAGCGGGAACCCCTCTTCCAGGCCCACCGCGCGCGCGAGGTTGGGGTTCTGGTAGGCGGTGAAGATGAGCCGGAGCAGGAGGACGAAGATCTTGTTCGCCTGCCGCTCGCGGTTGAGCGCGCGCTGCGCGAGGTCGGGGTTGCCGTGCGCGAGCGCCTTCACGCCCTCGCCGCGCATCGTCGAGCCCGTGTTCTCCAGCCGTTCGAGCAGGTTGTCGAGGGTGAAGTCCTCGGGGTCGACCGAACAGCGGATCGAGATGTCCTCCGGGGTCTCCTCGATGACGCCGAGCCCCATCAGCTGGGTCTCGGCCTTGTACACCGCGTTGATGTGCTCGCTGTCGAGCGCCCCCTCGCTGCGGACGTGGATCACGCGCCGCCCCAGCACGTACTGCGCGACGATGGCGCGTTCGAGCGAGCGCGCGTCGAGCCCGTCGGCGTTGATCACCGCCTCCGACTCCTCGGTGCTCACCGACTCGGGGAGCACCGTGAGCGTCCCTTTCCCGCCCATCCGCAGCGACACCTCGTCGCCCTTGTTCACGCCGTGTTCCTGCGCCCACTCGGCCGGGAGGGTCATCGCCAGCGTCGACGGCCCCAACCGCTGGACCTTCCGCGTTTCCATGCCCGACCGTACCGCCGGATAGACCTTAACCTTGTTCCCATGTTCATTATACGCCGCGCCGAATATACAAGGTGTACTCGGCGCGCCGCGGTCGCCGCTCGAACGCCGCCGACGCGCCGACGAGGCGGATCGAGGCCGGGACCGGATCCCCGACGAGCGGTCGGGGCGGCGGCCGATCCGCGCGCTTATGTCGGTCAGGCCGGGAGAACGGGTATGACCGAGCGGGTACTCGTCGTCGACGACTCCTCCTTCCAGCGGACCGTCGTTCGAGACGCGCTGGAGGGCCGGTTCGAGGTCGTCGACGAGGCGGAAAACGGCGCAGAGGCGGTCGAACTCTTCGAGGCGTACGAGCCGGACGCGGTGTCGATGGACGTCGTGATGCCGGAGATGACCGGGATCGAGGCCACGGCGGCCATCAAGGACCGCTGGCCCGACGCGGTGATCGTGATGTGTACGAGCGTCGACCAGCAGGAGAAGATGATGGAGGCGGTGAAGGCGGGCGCCGACGGCTACGTGACGAAGCCCGTCGACGCCGAGGAGCTGGTCGGCGAGTTCGAGAGCCACCTCGGGTAGCGGCGCCCGGGAACCGACGCGGGATCAGGCGGGGTCGAACGAGCGGAGGATCGACGCGAGCGCGCTCGCCAGCTCCTCGAACCGGTCCATCTCCATCGAGTCGGTCGTCACCCACACGCCGTGGTCGTTGGCGATGACGCGCGTGAGGTAGCCGTTCTCGAACACGCGGACCGTGAACTGGTAGTCGCCGAGCTGGGTGTTGGCGTACATCGACTGCGCGTGGAACCCCTGGCGCTCGTTCTCGGCGAAGCCGACCAGGTCGGCGGTCCGGCTCAGGTCGCTGCGGAGGTACAGCTGGTCGACGTCCGCTTCCGTGAAGTAGGTGAGGCTCCGCAGCTCGTCTCCCGTCGCGGTGCGGGCGGCGCTGAGCAGTTCCTCTGCGCGTTGGTCCGGTGGGTGGGGCATACACTCACGATCAATGTTCACATACATGAGCGTGTGGGTGGCCGCAGCCCCGGCCGGCGACCGGGAGGGACAGAGTTTACCGACTCCCCCGTGATCGCTCGTCTGATGAGCGACCACGACGACGTCTGCGTCCTGCTGCCGACGATGAACGAGGCCGAGACGGTCGCACGCGTCGTCGCGGACTTCCGGGACGCCGGCTTCGAGAACCTCCTCGTGATCGACGGCGGCTCGACCGACGAGACGCGGTCGATCGCCCGCGAGGCCGGCGCGCGCGTCGTGGAGCAGTCGGGGCGCGGCAAGGGGCAGGCGGTCAGGGAGGCGGTCAGGGACCACGTCCGGGCGCCGTACGTCCTGATGGCGGACGCGGACGCCACCTACGACGCGAGCGACGCGGCGGCGATGCTCGACCCCCTGCTCGACGGCGAGGCCGACCACGTCATCGGGAACCGGTTCGCGGACATGCGCCCGGGGGCGATGACCCGGCTCAACCGGATCGGAAACCGCCTGATCAACATCGCGTTCCGGGCGATCCACCGCGAGAGCTACCGCGACATCCTCTCCGGGTACCGCGCGTTCACCCGCGAGTCGTTCCTGCGGCTCCACCTCACCGCCGACGGGTTCGGCATCGAGACGGAGATGGCCGTCGAGTGCGTGAAGAACCGCGTCTCGGTCGCCGTGGTCCCGATCACGTACCGGGAGCGGCCCGGCGGCTCCGCGACGAACCTCCACCCGGTCCGGGACGGCGGCGTGATCTTCCTGGAGCTGTACCGGAAGGCGAAGACGAACAACCCGCTGTTCTACTTCGGGAGCGCCGGCGCGGCCGCGACCGCCGCGGGGCTGGCGATGGGCGCGTTCGTCCTCTACCGGTACCTCGCGTTCGGGATCAGCCACGAAGTCATCGCCGTCGGCGCGGTCGGCGCGACGATCCTCGGGATCCAGCTGCTGGTGTTCGGCGTCCTCGCCGACATGATCCACTCCCTCCACCGCGAGCAGATCGCGCGGTACGAGCGGACGGCCGGCGACGGATCGGCGGGGAGGTCGTCGGCCGACGGCGGCGACCGGGCGATCGGAACGGAGGAGGTCGCCGACTCGGATCGCACGGTCGGGGGGCAAGATACCGAGCCCGACGACGTCGCCGGTCGAGACGGTCGCGGCGACTGAAGGGCGCACGCGAGACCAATTTGACCGAGACCGTGCGAAGGGGAACACGGCCTCGCCGGAACTTCCGGAGCCTGCTCCGGGAGGGAGCCGAGAACCGTTCCGGGGACGCCGACCCCGCGTCCGAGGTCACGGAGCGGTCGGTTGGGGTAAATTTCGCGACTGCGGTTGTGTCAAACTTTCTGATACGCGTCGAAAGGGACGCCGGCAGACCGGCTTTCCCGGCCGGATACGCCGATTATCGAAACGGATGTAAGATGATCGTCCACGACAACTGTCCCGAAGTCTGAAGTTTTTTATACACCCACTCATACTACTTGGTATGCCACGGCGAAACATTGAGGATCGTGATGATTCCCGGCATATCGGCCGGCGACAATGGCTCTCCGCGCTCGGCATGGCCGGCGCAGTGACGCTCGCCGGCTGTTCCGGAAACGGCGGCGGCGGCGGCGACGGCTCGGACGGTTCCGACGGGATGGACGGCTCGGACGGTTCCGACGGGTCTGACGGCTCCGACGGCGGCGAAAGCCTCGAGCTCTCCGACTTCCCGAAGTTCGGCGTCGACCCCCTCTACGGCCGAGACGTCGCGCACACGCTGGCCGAACGCGCCTTCGAGCAGTCCGAGTACGACTACAGCTTCGACGGGGACACGATGGTCAACCCCGACGGAGACCAGGTCGAACTCGACATCTACCACAGCGCGGGCCAGGAAACTTCGCAGCTGACGGCCGACTTCATCGCCCAGGAGCTCGGGCAGAACCTCGGCATCGACGTCACCGTCGAGGCCATCGACGGCACGCGGTTCAACAACGAGTACTGGACGGCCGAGCCCCAGGGCGGCACCGACACGGTCAACGGCGAGGAGGTCACCTGGGAGAACCCGACGCCGCAGAACCCCGGCCCGCAGTCGGTCACCAGTAACGAGGCGTGGGACATGTCCATCGTGTTCGGGCTGAACACCTACCCGCTCAACCCGCTCACGAACTCCGTGTTCTTCGACGGCGCGACCCCGTTCTACAACCCGGTCGGGTACTACCCGCAGTTCAACGCGCAGGAGCTGTTCGACGAGGCCCGGCAGGCGACGAGCGTCGACGAGCTCCGGGAGGCGTTCGTCGAGATCTTCGAGAACCTCGCGTACGAGCAGCCGTACATCACCCTCCTGTTCAGCGACGACATCGTCGGCTACAACCCCGAGCTCGAGGGGCCGATCGAGAACTTCTCGAACGGCTGGGACCTCCCCGCGTGGTACGAGGGCGAGCCGAACATCAGCGGCTCCTACGACACGGTCACCTCTGCGCGGTTCACCACCCTCAACCCGCTTTTCAACACCGAGAACGGCGCCGGCAACGCGATCGCCCGCGCGCTCGACCAGGGGTACACGTTCGACGAGAACCAGGACTACTTCCCGCTGCTGTACGACATGTCCACCGAGGACGGCGAGGTGTGGACGTTCGACGTGCGGGAGAACCTCCAGTTCAGCGAGCCGTACGGGCAGGTCACCGCCGAGGACTTCGTCTACCTCGTGCAGGAGCTCCACCAGGCCGACTGGGCGCCCACCGCGGCGTCGAGCAGCTGGGACGGCGTGACGGTCGAGCAGACCGGCGAGTTCCAGTTCCAGGCGACGCTTGAGTCGTCGAACATCCTGTGGCCCAAGACGTACGACCCGCTCCTGTACCCGATCCCGAAGGACCTCGTCCAGCCGTACGTGGAAGAGGAGGACGTCGAGGGGCTCCAGCAGGACGAGGAGCTGCTCGAACTCCAGTTCACCGGGAACCTCGGCGCGTACGAGCTCACCGAGTGGAACCGCGGCTCGGGCACCGAGTACGTCCGCAACGACGAGTACTACCTCCGCGACATCGACGAGGGTCCCGACCTGTTCTCCGAGGGACCGCTGTTCGAGGAGGCCTCGATCAGCGTCGTCCAGGAGCAGGCGTCGCGTCTCGGCGCGCTCGAGACCGGCGAGGCGGACTCGGCGGCAATTCCGCCGGAGCAGTACGAGTCGTACAACCAGAACGACAACGTCACCGTCCGGCAGGTCCCCACGCCGTACAACACGATTATCTCCGTCAACCAGCGTGCGAACGGCTGGAACGCCGGTCCGGGTAACCTCTTCCAGCTGGTCCCGTTCCGCCAGGCGATGGCGTCGGCGATCAGCAAGCAGGACCTCATCCAGGGGGTCTACCGCGGGCTCGCCTCACCGCACTTCACGTGGCAGCCCCGCTGGTCCGAGTTCTACCCGGAGACGGACGGGTAAGCCCGAACTACCCCGCCCTCACTTCACCGTTTTAGACACCACATGGGATTTGGAAGGTACGTAACCGCTCGGGTTCTCTGGGCAGCAGTGGTATCGCTAATCATCGTTACGGTCACGTTCCTGCTGCTCTCGGCCGCCCCGAACCCGGCCGTTCAGCGGGCGGCGACGCAGGCGGCGCTCCAAGGGGGCGATCCGGCGGCCGCCGCCGAGCGCGCGCGGGAGCTACGCGGCCTCAACGAGCCGCTCCACGTCCGGTACTTCGACTTCATCCGGAGCGTGTACACGCTCGACTGGGGTTGGTCCGTGAGTCGGAGC
Source organism: Halorubrum sp. SS7 (assembly GCF_005435055.1). NCBI lineage: Archaea > Methanobacteriati > Methanobacteriota > Halobacteria > Halobacteriales > Haloferacaceae > Halorubrum > Halorubrum sp. SS7. Next base: position 57,528 of record NZ_SGXV01000015.1, on the reverse strand, counting down.
CAGCCCGTCATGGAGGCCGTCACGCAGGCGCTGTACTACACCGCGCAGTACTCGGTCCCCTGGACGATCCTCACGATCATCTTGGGCCCGCTCGTCGGCGTCTACTCCGCCGCGAACATGTACAGCTGGAAGGACCACGCGGCGACCGGGTTCGCGTTCTTCGGCTACGCCATCCCGAACTTCTTCTTCGGGATCATCCTGCTGCTCGTCTTCGGCGTGTGGCTGGAGTGGATACCGATCACCTACAACACGGGCGTGCCGGTGTTCAGCGTGGAGAACGCGATCCAGTTGGCGGTGCCGGTGTTCGTCCTGGTCACCGGGTCGATCGGCGCCGTGATGCGCGTCTCGCGGAACGAGTCGGCGGAGTTCCAGAACGCCGACTTCATGAAGACCGCGAAGGCGAAGGGCGTATCACCGCTTCGTGCGTACGCGTACCACGTCATGCGGCCGACCCTCGTCCCGCTCTCGACCACGCTCGTCGGGCAGCTGCTCGCGCTGTTCCTCGGCGCGTCGCTGCTCGTCGAGGTCGTGTTCGCCATTCCCGGGCTCGGACGGTTGACCTACGAGGCGCTGGTCGCACAGGACACGAGCCTCGTGTTGGGGACGACGCTGTTCTTCACGTTCGTCGCCGTCATCGGGAACCTCCTCGAAGACCTCGTGTTCACCGTACTCGACCCGCGGATCAGCTACGATGACAGGTAATTCAACTGAGAACAATGGCAACTGAAGAATCCGAACGGTTCGATCAAGTCGACTGGAACGACCTCTCGCGGTCGGGACGGTTCGATCTGTCGATCAACTCGCTCGGGATGCTCCTGACGACGGTCCCGCTCGCGCTGCTCGGCGTGTACGACTGGCGGTTCACCGGTCAGCGGACCCCGACCTTCGAGTTCATCGGCCTCGAGCGGAATCTAGAGACGATCGACTTCCTCTTCATCTTCACGCTGTTCCTGGCGTTCTGGTACCTCGTCTTGCCGCTGTACCAGAACCCGCGGATGACGCGGTACTACTGGAAGGAGTTCAAGCGCAACCGGCCGGCGGTCGTGAGCCTCGGCTGGCTCGCGATCGTCTTCGTCGGCGGACTCGTCGGGCCGCTCGTGTTGAGCGCCCCCCAGCAGGAACTGCTCATCGCCTACCAGCCGCCGGTGTTCACGTCCGTCGTGGACACGACCCCGGCGACCTGCGTCGGCGAGGTGATGAACGGCCGGTGTTACGGCACCTGGCAACACCCGCTCGGAACCACGCAGGGCGGGAAGGACGTGTTCACGATGATCGTCTACGGGATGACGATCAGCATGCAGATCGCGTTCATCACGACGACAATCGTCGCGACGATCGGGATCACGTTCGGGACGCTGAGCGCGTACGCGGGCGGCTGGGTCGACGAGATCATGATGCGGTTCGTCGACATCATCCTCTCGTTCCCGACGTTCCTGATGTTCCTGCTCATCCTGTACATCTACGGCGGCGGGCTGGGGATGTTCATCGTGGTGTTCTCGCTGTTCGCCTGGGGCGGCATGGCGCGCTACGTGCGCAGCAAGTCGCTGTCCATCTCCGAGGAGGAGTTCATCAAGGCGAGCCGGATCAGCGGCGCGAGCACGTACCAGGTGATCCGCGGCCACGTCGTGCCCAACGCGGCGAGCAGTATCATCACGAACCTGACGCTGCTCATTCCCGGCTTCCTGCTGTTCGAGGCGCAGCTGGCGTTCCTCGGGATCGGTGACTCGACGGTCCCCTCGTGGGGGCAGCTCATCTCCGCCGGGCGGAGCGACCTGTCGTTCGCCCCGTGGATCGTGCTGGCGCCGGGTATCGTGCTGTTCTTAACCATCCTCGCGTTCAACTTCCTCGGCGACGCGCTGTTGGACGCGCTGAACCCCGAAGCGGAGGCGGAGAACGAATAATGGCCGACGATCAGCCACTACTCGAGGTCGAAAACCTCACGACGAAGTTCAGCACCGACAACGGAACCCTCACCGCGGTCGACGGCATCGACTTCAACGTCGACACCGGCGAGACGGTCTGTATCGTCGGCGAGTCGGGCTCCGGGAAGACGGTCGCGACCGAATCGATCACCAGGATCATCAACACCCCGCCGGGGGAGATCGAGGGGACCGTCCGGTACAAGGGGCGCGACCTGCTGTCGATGTCAGAGTCGGAGCTCCGGAACATCCGAGGCAACGACATCGCGCACATCTTCCAGAACCCGCAGGAGGCGATGAACCACTGCTACACCGTCGGATGGCAGATCACCGAGGCGCTCCAGATCCACCAGGACGTCTCCGACGACGAGGCCCGCGCGAAGGCGGTCGACCTCATGGACCGCGTGGGGATCGCGAACGCGAGCTCGCGGTTCGACGACTACCCCCACGAGTTCTCCGGCGGACAGAAGCAGCGCGTGATGATCGCGATGGCGTTGGTCGGCGACCCCGACCTGCTCATCGCCGACGAGCCCACGACGGCGCTCGACGTGACGGTTCAGGCCCAGATCCTGAAGCTCCTCGACGACCTCCAAGAGGAGTTCGAGATGGGCATCCTGTTCGTCACGCACGACCTCGGCGTCGTCGCGGAGATCGCCGACCGGATCGTCGTGATGTACGCCGGGAAGGTGATGGAGCGGGGCGGGGTCCTCGACATCTTCGATCACCCCGCGCACCCGTACACCCAACAGCTGCTGGAGTGTCTGCCGGAGTTCGGCGGCTCCGGCGGCGGGATCCCGGGGACGCTCCCGGACCCGCACAACCCGCCGGACGGCTGTCGGTTCGCGCCCCGCTGCGAGTACGCCGAGGAGGCGTGCCGCACCGGCGACCAGCCGGACGAGATCGAGGTCGCGCCCGACCAGGAGGTCTCCTGCGTCCACTACGGGCCGGGCGGCAACCCCTCGATAGTCAGAAGCGAGGGGCTCGGGCCGGGCGACGAGACCGGAGCGGCCGGCGACAGCGAGGTGGGTCCGGCCGATGACTGAGCCGCTGCTCTCGGTCCGCGACCTGAAGAAGCACTACCCGATCCGGAAGGGGATCTTCAACCGGAAGGTCGGCGCCGCGCGCGCCGTCGACGGGATCAGCTTCGACATCGAGGAGGGCGAGACGCTCGGCCTCGTCGGCGAGTCCGGGTGCGGGAAGTCGACCGCGGCGAGCTCCGTCATCCACCTGGAGGAGCCGACCTCGGGAGAGGTCATCTTCAACGGGAACGGCCGGAAGGGCGCGACGCGTAACCCCGACGGGACCCACCCCAACGACGTGACGGAGTTCGACGACGAGGAGATGATGGAGTTCCGACGGGGCGCCCAGATGATCTTCCAGGACCCGTCGTCGAGCTTCGACCCGCGGGTGTCCGTCGGCAACGCGGTCGGCGAGCTGCTCAAGGTTCACGGCATGAGCGACCGCCACCGGCGCCGCGCGATCGTCGAGGACCTGCTTGAACGCGTCGGGCTCTCGGCGAACGACTTCGACCGGTACCCGCACGAGTTCTCCGGCGGGCAGAAACAGCGGATCGCGCTCGCCCGGGCGCTCGTGTTGAACCCGGACCTCATCATCGCCGACGAGCCGGTGAGCGCGCTCGACGTCTCCATCCAGGCGGAGATCCTCTCGCTGATCAACGACCTCCAGGACGAGTTCGGGCTGTCGCTGCTGTTCATCAGCCACGACATGTCCGTCATCCGTCAGATCTGCGACCGCGTCGCCGTGATGTACCTCGGCGAGATCGTCGAGATCGGCCCGGTCGAGGAGATCTTCACCAACCCGCAGCACCCCTACACGGAGGCGCTGCTGTCCTCGATCCCGACGCCGGACCCGCGCGCGAGCGTCGGCGGCATCGAGCTGAAGGGCACCGTCCCGAGCCCGACGAACCCGCCGAGCGGCTGTCGGTTCCACACGCGGTGTCACAAGGTGATCCAGCCGGACGGCGTCGACGTCGATCAGGAGGACTGGCGGGGGCTGTTGAACCTGCGCGACAACGTCAACGCCGGCGAGATCGACGTCGAAGGAGTCCGCGAGAACGTCGCCGCCAGCGGCACCGAGCCGACCAGCGCGGAGATCCGCGCGGAGATCCGCCGCGAGTTCGACATCGGCGAGACCGTCGACGACCCCGAACTCGAACGGACGCTCTCGGAGGCGCTCGATCTCCTCATCGAGGAGGACGAGGAACAGGCCGGAAGCGTTCTGTCGGACGCGATCACGACGCCGTGCGCCGAGACGGAGCCGCAGCGCACGGCGCACTCGGCCGACCACGAGTCCGCCTGCCTCCTCCACGGGGAGCGCGCGCCCGCGGAGCCGAACCCCGCGGACGACTGATCCGGGCGCGGCTCGGGTCGGAGATATTTACTCGGCCGCCGGACCGACCGACGACGGATCGATCCGTCTCGGTTCCGGAACGTCCGCGTCCGGCGAGGCCACCGCCACGTCTCCGCGCGGTTCCCCGTCCGATTCGCCGTCGCCGTCCGGCGGCGCGAGCACTGCCGTCGCACCGACCGAGAGCGGCGCGACGAGCCCGGCCGCGAGCGCCGGCGGATCGGAGAAGGGGCGACGGAGGACGACGCGCGTCCCCGCGTCCATCGCGACGGCCTCGACGGCCGCCGCCGCGGTCGAACACAACTCGCGGTGGCTGAACGCCCGGTCCGGCGCGACGACGGCGTCGTCGTCGGGGGCGACGTCGCTCGGCGGGGTTCCCGGATTCTCGCTCCACAGCTCCTGTTCCCAGTGCGTGGTCTCGGGGCGCTCCGGCGACCCGCCGAACGCGGCGAGGTTCGTGCCCGGCGCCGGGTCGAAGGCGGCGGCTGTCGCGACGGGCGCGAGCACGACGCGGTCGCCGGCCTCGATCCCCGCCGCCGGGTCGAACCGGACCGGTGCGCCGACGGCGGCGGCGCCGAGGAACGCGAGCGTCGTGTGAAACCCCGGCGTCGGGTCGACCGCGACGGTCGCACCCGTGCGGACGCCGAGGTACCGGAGCACGTTCGCCGCCTTGTACCCGTTCGTGATCAGGTCGTGGTAGCTCCGCTCCCGGCCGTCCGCCGTGACGAGCGCCGTCTCGCGAGTGCGTCGGTCGCGCGCGAGCAGATCCCCGACGAGGTCCATAAGCGATGTTCGGAGCGCGCGAGCCTTAACGCTGCGGCGTCGGCGAAACGGGTCCGGGACCGTACCGAGTCGGAGCCGGCGTCACGGGGCGCCGGCGATGACCATCTTCGAGCCGTCGGCCGAGAAGGCGAGGTCCCGGGTGGACCCGGGGTCGACGCGGACCGCGTCGCCGGGAGCGAGGTCGACGGCGTCCCCGTCGACGGTGAGCGTCGCCTCGCCGTGGAGCAGCACGTACACCTCCTCGTGGTCGGCGTCGGCGTGGTCGTGTTCCATCCCCTCCCAGCCGGCGTCTGCCTCGACGACGGTCACGCCGAGGCGCTCGCAGTCGAGCGCGTCGCGGAGGAAGTACATGCCGGGCGCGCGGGGTTCGACGTCGTCGTAGGCGGTCGTGTCGTAGCCCATGCCTCGACGGACGACTCGAAAGGCCGAAAAGCTACGGCCCTCGGAAGGAGGGCGCCCCGACCGCCGGGCGAGGACCCCGCTCAGAACGAGCTCTTCAGCTTCTCGAAGAACCCGCCGCCGACGTCGATGTCCTCGCCGCCGGCCTCCGCGAACGCCTCCAGCGCCTCGCGCTGCTCGTCGTTGAGCGACTCGGGGACGACGACGGCGACCTGCACGTAGAGGTCGCCACGTCCGCGGCGCCGAAGCCGGGGCATTCCCTTCCCCTGGAGGCGGAACGTCTCGCCGCTCTGCGTCCCGGCGGGGACGTCCATCTCGACGCTGCCGTCGACCGTCTCCACCTCGACGGTGTCGCCGAAGACGGCCTGCGGGAAGGAGATGGCCTCGTTGACCCGGAGGTCGTCGCCGTCGCGCTCGAACCGGTCGCCGACGTCGACGTCGACCTCGATGAGCAGGTCGCCTTTCGGGCCGCCGTTCTCGCCGGGCGCGCCCTCGCGCTCCATCCGGAGGCTCTGTCCGGAGCGGATCCCGGCGGGTATCTCGACCGAGAGCGTCGCCTCCTCGCGGACGACGCCGTCGCCGCCGCAGTCGGAACAGTCCTCGCTGTACAGCTCGCCCTCGCCCTCGCAGCGGGGACACGTCGACGTCTGCTGGACGCGGCCGAGCGGCGTCTGCTGGACCTGCTGGACCTGCCCGCGACCGTTACACTGCGGACACGTCTCCACGTCCGCGTCCGGGGGATGGCCCGCGCCGTCGCAGGTGGCGCAGGTGGTGGGTCGCGTGAGCGTGACCTCCTTGGTCGCGCCCTCGAACGCCTCTTCGAGGTCGATGGTCAGCCCCGTCTTGAGGTCGCGCCCCTGCCGCGGCCGGTTGCCGCCGCCACCGCCGCCGCGGCCGCGACCGCCGCCGCCACCGAAGAACTGGTTGAAGATGTCCTCGAAGCCGCCGGCGCCCCCGGCGCCGCCCGCGCCGCCGAAGGGTCCGCCGGCGCCGCCCGGGCCACCGCCGCCGGTCGCGCCGCGCTTGTCGGCCTCGGTGAAGCGGTCGTGGCCCATCTGGTCGTACTGCTGTCGCTTCTGCTCGTCGGTGAGCACCTCCTTCGCCTTCTGGATCTTCTTGAACCGCTCCTCGGCGTTCTCGTCGTCGCTGACGTCGGGGTGGTGTTCGGCGGCCTGCTTGCGGTACGCCTTCTTTATCTCCTCCTCGCTGGCGTCCCGCGACACGCCGAGGACGTCGTAGAAATCTTCGCTCATGCGTTGCGTTCGTTGGTTGGTGTTGATCGACGGGTCGATTTAAACGGCGGGGTCGCGGCGTCGAGAATCGGGTCGGAGCGGCCTACTCCTCGTCGTCGTCCACGTCCTCGAAGTCGGCGTCGACGTACTCCTCGTCGTCGCCGTCGGGCCCGGCGCCGCCGGGGCCCGCCGCGCCGCCCGGACCGGCGGCGCCGCCCATGCCACCCATGCCGCCGGGACCGGCGCCGCCCGCGCCGCCCGGACCGGCCTGCGCGGCCTGGCCCTCGTACATCTGCTTGCCGATCTCCTGGAGCTCCTCGGTGAGCGCCTCGGTGGCGGACTCGATCTCGTCGGTGTCGGCGTCCTCGTCTTCGAGCACGTCCTCGACGTCCTCGATCGCCGCCTCGATGTCGGCGACGAGCGCGTCGTCGTCGAGCTCCTCCTCGTTCTCTTCGAGCAGGGTCTCGGCGCGCTGGATCGTCGTCTCGGCCTCGTTGCGGGCCTCGATCCGCTCGCGGCGGGCCTCGTCCTCTTCGGCGTGCTTCTCGGCCTCCTCTTGCATCTCCTCGATCTCCTCGTCGGAGAGGCCGACGCCGCCCTCGATGGTGATCGACTCGGCGTTGCCCGAGCCCTGATCCTCGGCCTCGACGTTGACGATGCCGTTCTCGTCGATGTTGAACGAGACCTCGATCTGCGGGGTGCCCGCGGGCGCCGGCGGGATGCCGGACAGCTGGAACGCGCCGAGCAGCTCGTTCTCCTCGGCGATCTCGCGTTCGCCCTGGAAGACGCGGACGTTGACGGAGGTCTGGTTGTCAGCGGCCGTGGTGAACACCTTCGACTCCTCGGTGGGGATCGTGGTGTTCTTCTCGATGAGCCGCTCGAAGAGGCCGCCCTTCACCTCGATCCCGAGCGAGAGCGGGGTGACGTCCAACAGCACGATGTCGTCGACGTCGCCGGAGAGCACGCCGCCCTGGACCGCCGCGCCGAGCGCGACCGCCTCGTCGGGGTTGACGTTCTTCTTCGGCTCCTGCCCGACGAGCTCCTCGACCTGCTCCTGGACCTGCGGCATCCGCGTGGAGCCGCCGACGAGGATGACCTCGTCGATGTCGGACTTCGAGTAGTCGGCGTCGGCGAGCGCCTGCTCGGTCGGCTCGACGGTGCGCTCGATGAGGTCCGAGGTGAGGTTCTCGAACGTCGCGCGGGTGACGGACTGTTCGAGGTGGACCGGGCCGCTGTCGGTCGCGGTGATGAACGGGAGGTTGACCGTGGTCTCCTTCTTGTTCGACAGTTCGATCTTCGCCTCCTCGGCGGCGTCTTTCAGCCGCTGGAGCGCCTGCCGGTCGTCGCGGAGGTCGATCCCGTGGTCGTTCTGGAACTCGTCGGCCAGGTGGTCGATGAGCGCCTCGTCCCAGTCGTCGCCGCCGAGGTCGTTGTCCCCGTTCGTGGCGACGACCTCGTAGACGCCGCCGCCGAGGTCGAGGACCGACACGTCGAACGTGCCGCCGCCGAGGTCGTACACGAGGACGGTCTGGTCGGACTCGTCGTCGAGGCCGTACGCCATGGAGGCCGCGGTCGGCTCGTTGACGATGCGTTCGACCTCGAAGCCGGCGATCTCGCCGGCGTCCTTCGTCGCCTGGCGCTGCTTGTCGTTGAAGTAGGCGGGGACGGTGATGACCGCCTTCTCGACGTCGTCGCCGAGGTACTCCTCGGCGTCGCGTTTGATCTTCTGGAGGATCATCGCCGAGACCTGCTCCGGCGTGTAGTCGTCGTCGCCGATCTCGACGGTGTAGTCGTCGTCGCCCATGTGCCGCTTGATCGACTGGATCGTGCGGTCGGGGTTCTGGACGGCCTGGTTCTTCGCCGGCTTGCCGACGAGGCGCTCGCCGTCGTCGGCGAAGGCGACGACCGACGGGGTGGTCCGGTCGCCTTCCGCGTTGGCGATGATCTCGGGCTCGTCGCCCTCCATCACCGCGAACGCGGAGTTGGTGGTACCGAGGTCGATACCGAGAATCTTGTTGCTCGCCATCTTGGTCATAGGTAGCGGCTTGTTTCGGTTAAAGGTTACTAGATGCTGCCATACGGCCGCACAAACGAACCCGCTGCCGTCGTGCGATTTCTCGATCGTGTGAGTCGCTCACATCGATGTATTTATACAGATCCGCAAACGCAGCGGCTCCGGGACGGAAGGGGGAAGGTCACTTGCCACGACCGGGCCGCTGAGATCGGGGCGTCGAGCCCCCGCAGCGGCTCAGATGCCACTCACGAGGTCTTCGAGCACGGCCTCGGGGTCGTCCGCCTTCGCGACGCCGGAGGCCAGCAGGACGCCGGCGGCGCCGAGGTCGCCGGCGGTCGACACGTCCTCGCCGGTCGAGACGCCGGCGCCGCAGAACACGTCGACCGCGGGGTCGACGGCCTCGGCGGCCGCGACCGCGTCCTCGACGATCCCCGGGTCGGCGGTGGCGACGGAGACGTCGCCGCCGATGAGCGCGGGGGGCTCGACGGCGACCGCGTCGGGGCCGAGCGCGGCCGCGGCGCCGACCTGCGCGGGGTTGTTCGCGCAGACGATCGTCTCCAGGTCGGCCCGCTCGGCCGCCCGCACGGAGCCGTCGACGTCCGCGAGCTTCAGCCGGTTCTCGGAGTGGTTGATCAGCGTCCCCTCGGCGCCGTTGTCGGCGACGGCCTCAGCGAGCGTCGAGCCCGTGTGCGAGCCGTGCCCGTTCGGCGAGACGTGCTGCGCCCACGTCTCGACGCCGGTCTCGGCGACGCGGGCGACGTCCGCGGCCTGCGGCGAGACGGCGATGCGCGCGCCGGACGCCTCGGCGACGTCGCGGGCCGCGGTCGCTACCTCGATCGGATCGCACGGGTACGCCTTGAGGTTCACCAGGATGAACATACCCACGCTGGGGGAGCGCGGCGCAAATAGGTTCGTGCTTCGCGCACGCCGCGCCCGGCGGCGGCCCGGTTCGCCGGTCCCCGCCCGAACCCCGGTTCCCGAGGACGGTCGCGGTCCCGGGAGCAGAAACGTCCTTATACCCCGCTGTTGTGGGTCGGACAAGGGATGTCCCTCATCGAGCTCATCGCGGGCGTGGAGGCGCACGAGGCCACGCTGACCGTGTTCAACGCCGATCCGGCGGTGACCGACGAACTCCGGGAGCACTTCGCCGACCGCAACGTCCGGATCGTCGACGACCAGACCGCCTCGGGCCCGGAGGAGTTCGCCGTCCTCGCGCGGGACGGGGAGTTCGTCACGGCCGTGACCGTCGACGAACTGCTGTCGCGGCCGGGCGAGGGGGAAACGGCGGCCACCGGCGTGGGAGTCGCCGAGTCCGACGAGGGAGGCGGCGAATCGAGGGAACGAGGCGGCGCGGGTGACCGCGTCGGGCGGCCGGTGTTGGACCACCTCGACGAGACGATGTTCACCTCCTACTCCCGGGAGGACATGGTCGCCGCGTCGAGGGAGATCGAGGACCGCGCGTGGCGGGTCGGCGACGGCGAGCTCCACGCGGGGTTCCAGACGCTCGACGTGCTCACCGGCGAGGCGGACACCTACGACCTGCTCGGCGAGAAGGAGCGGCTCGACGTCCACGCGTACGCGGCCGACGAGGGCGACGCGCCCGACGTGGAACACTACACCGTCCACGTCGGCGAGACCGCCGAGATCCGCGAGACGTGGTTCGTCGCGTACGACGGGGGCGGCTACGACGAGGCGAAGTGCGCGCTGCTCGCCGAGGAGCGCGCGCCGGGCGAGTTCTACGGCTTCTGGAGCTACGACCCCGAGACCGTCGATTACATCATCGACTACCTCACGGAGCGGTACGGCGGCTCGGAGCAGACGGACGACGGCGGCGCGACGGTGTGACCGCCCGCCCGTCCCCGGCGACCGCGTGGCTGTCGGCCGCGACGGTCGTCGCGGCGGTCGCGACCGCGGGGAGCCTCTGGTTCAGCCTCGGACTCGGGCTCGTGCCCTGCGACCTGTGCTGGTACCAGCGGATCCTCATGTACCCGCTCGTCGCGGTCCTTGGGGTCGCGACCGTCGAGCGGCGGCCCGCGGTCTGGCGGACCGCGCTGCCGCTCGTGTCCGTCGGCCTCCCGCTCGCCGCGTACCACTCGTACCTCCAGGCGACGATGACGCAGTGTACGGTCGGCGGCCCCTGTGCGACCGTTCAGTGGCAGAGCCCGCTGCTCGGGCTCACGATCCCGAACCTGTCGCTCGTCGCGTTCGGACTGCTCGCGGTCGCGCTGGTCGGGCTCCGGCGACGCGTCTGAGAAAGGGCAGTCGAGGGGAAACGAGAAGGTCGGGCGGGGCGAGCGGGCCGGTCAGTCCTTCCGCTTGACGACGTCGCCGAGCGTCATCGTGCCCGCGTCGTCGGTCTCCCAGTCGGCGTCGTCGGCCGACTGGCCCTCGACCAGGGAGATGTCGAGCGCGCGTTCGAGCTTCCGCTGGACCTCGTCGGTCGGGAGGGTGTCGCCGCGTTCGAGCTTGCGGATGAGGCTCGCCTTCTCGTTGAGCTGGTCGGCCAGCTCCTCCTGGCTCAGCCCGCGCGACTCGCGGGCCTCCCGGATCCGCTCGTCGTAGTCGGTGGCGATCTCGTCCATGTCGTCGAACATGTCGCGGCGGCGGGTCGAGCTCCCCGAGGAGCCACCGGAGCCCGAGGAGCCGGACGACGAGGACGACTTCCCGGTGCTGGAGCTGGTGGAGTACTTGCCGCCGCCGGAGCTCGTCGACTCGTCGCGGACCTCGGTGCCGAAGTCCGTACACGAGCTACAGAGCTCCAGTTCGGCGCCTTCGACCTTCGTCGTCGTCAGCGAGGCCTCCTCGGCGCCACACATCTCACACTGGGGCATACGCGACGCTAACGCTCCCGTTGGTATAAAGGGTGTGCCGCGGCGTCGCGGGGAGGGTCCGCGGCGCGTCGCCCGCCGCCGACCGCGCGGCCGCAATCGTGCCGCGGCCGGTACCGACTTGTCACCGGGGGCGGGAGAGTGGGTATGGACGTCCACGTCACGCGCTCGACCCTCCGAGGGACCGCCCGCGCGCCGCCGTCGAAGAGCTACACGCACCGCGCGCTCCTCGCCGCGGGGTACAGCGACGGCGCGACCGTCGAGTCGCCGCTCGTCTCCGCCGACACGCGGGCGACCGCCCGCGCGGTCACCGCGTTCGGCGGGGCGGTCGCGCCCGCGGGGGCCGACGGCGGAGCCGAGGCCGAGCCGGACCTCGCCGACGCGCTCGCCGTCGAGGGGTTCGGCGGCCGCCCCGTCGTCCCGGACGACGTGATCGACTGCGCGAACTCGGGGACGACGATGCGGCTCGTCACGGCCGCGGCCGCGCTCGCCGACGGCGCCACCGTCCTCACCGGGGACGGGTCGCTGCGCTCGCGGCCGCAAGGTCCGCTCCTCGACGCGCTCGGCGACCTCGGCGTCCGCGCGGAGTCGACGCGGTCGAACGGGCAGGCCCCGCTCGTGGTCGCCGGCCCGCTCGCGGGCGGCGAGGTGGCGATCCCGGGCGACGTCTCCTCGCAGTACGTCACCGCGCTGCTGATGGCCGGCGCGGTCACCGACGAGGGGGTCGAGGTCGAGCTCACGACCGAGCTCAAGTCCGCGCCGTACGTCGACATCACGCTCGAACTGCTCGCCGACTTCGGCGTCGAGGCGACGCCGGTCGACGCCGACGGCGACCCGCTCGACGGCGCCGCGGGCGCGGCCGGCTTCTCGGTCCCGGGCGGGCAGACGTACGCGCCGAGCGGCGGGACGTACGCGGTGCCCGGCGACTTCTCGTCCATCTCGTACCTGCTCGGCGCGGGCGCGGTCGCGGCCGACCCCGGCGAGGCGGTCCGGATCGAGGGCGCGCGACCGAGCGCGCAGGGTGACGCCGCGATCGTCGGAATCGTCGAGGAGATGGGCGCGGCCGTCGACTGGGACCGCGAGGCCGGCGAGATCGCGGTCGAGCGCGCCGACCTCACCGGCGTCACCGTCGACGTGGGCGACACCCCCGACCTCCTCCCGACGATCGCCGCGCTCGGCGCGGTCGCGGACGGCGACACCCGGATCGAGAACTGCGAGCACGTCCGCTACAAGGAGACGGACCGCGTCTCGGCGATGGCCGAGGAACTCGGAAAGATGGGCGCGGAGACCACGGAGGAGCCCGACGTGCTCACGGTCCACGGCTCCGAGAGCGACCTTCGGGGCGCGACGGTCGACGGCCGCGGCGACCACCGGATCGTGATGGCGCTGTCCGTCGCCGCGCTCGCGGCCGAGGGGACGACGACGGTCCGCGGCGCCGAGCACGTCGACGTCTCGTTCCCCGGCTTCTTCGACGCGATGGCCGATCTCGGGATGGACGTCGAGCGCGAGGGAGCCGAGTAGAACTCGTACGCGTCGAAGCCCCGCTCCCGACAAACGGCGGCGTAACCGACCGCGTCTCAGGGCGCTCGGGCGCGTGGGTCCGACAGAATTATTGTCAGAGAATAAGGGTATAAGTCGTGGACGTACGCGAACCGGAGAGCGCGGCGGAGGTTCGGGCCGGAAGGGAACTGACCGTTCGGGCGTGGGCGGAGGGCTACGGGGACCTCCTCTCGCCGGACGCGCTGTCGACGATAGAGGAGGTGATGCTCGACCAGGACTTCGAACAGGAACACGCGGAGTTCACCGGGTCGGAGGTCGACAACCGCGCGCTCGTCGCGGTCGCCGACGACGGGGCGGGTGGTTCGACGACCGTCGTCGGCTGGGCGACCCTCGTGTGGGACGACGAGTGGACCGGCGAGTTCGTCGGCGACGACGAGGCGGAGCTCCGGGCCTGTTACGTCGACCCCGAGCATCAGGGCGCCGGCGTCGGGGGCGCGCTGGTCGAGGCGGTCCTGTCGCGCGTTCCGACGGGGTACGATCGCCTCGTCTTGGAGGCGTTCGAAGCCCACGACGAGAGCCGCGCGTTCTACGAGGGGCAGGGATTCGAGCCGCGCGCGACGGGCGAGATCGTCGTGGTCGGCGAGTCGAACCCGTCGGTCGTCTACGCGCGGGAGTGCTGAGCGCGGCGGACGGTGCCGCGACCCGCGCCGAGCGGGGCCTCGGGGCCCGCGCGATCGCCTTCTCGGGACCGACGGGTACAGGTGTCCGCCGAAACGAAACGGGCATATGGACGACATCGACGTCGAGCCCGTCGACCGAGTCGACGGGCCCGAAGACGAGGGGGGAGACGGCGCCGCCGTCGAGCCCGCGGAGACGGACGAGGCGCTGACCGTCGACGACGACCTCGCCGACCTCCCGGCGGGCGTCGACGCGCCCGACTACGTGCTGTACGGCGGGAAGGGCGGCGTGGGGAAGACGACGATGGCGGCCGCGACGGGGCTCGCCTCGGCCGCGGGCGGCGTCCGGACGCTCGTCGTCTCCACCGACCCCGCGCACTCGCTGTCGGACACCTACGAGACGGAGATCCCGGCAGAGCCCGCGCGCATCCGCGAGGACCTGCCCCTGTACGCCGCGGAGATCGACCCCGACGCCGCGATGGAAGAGGGGATGTTCGGCGCCGACGCCGACCCGCTCGGCGGGCTCGGCGAGATGGGCGACGCGATGGGCGGGATGGGCCCCGGCGGCGAGACGGGCGACGAAGCCGGCGAGGGCGAGGGGCTCGGCGGCCTCCTCGGCGGGACGATGCCGGGCGCCGACGAGGCCGCGGCGATGCGCCAGCTGCTGGAGTACCTCGACGACCCGCGCTTCGACCGCGTCGTCGTCGACACCGCGCCGACCGGCCACACGCTCCGGCTGCTCCAACTGCCCGAGATCATGGACTCGATGCTGGGGCGCGTGATGAAGCTCCGCCAGCGCTTCTCCGGGATGATGGACGGACTCAAGGGGATGTTCGGCGGGGGCGACGACGAGCCCGACCCGTCGGCCGACCTCGACGAGCTCCGCGAGCGCATCGAGCGCCTGCGGGCCGTCCTCCGCGACCCGGCGAAGACCGACTTCCGCGTCGTGATGATCCCCGAGGAGATGAGCGTCGTCGAGTCCGAGCGGCTGGTCGCGCGCCTCGACGAGTTCTCGATCCCGGTGGACACGCTCGTCGTGAACCGGGTGATGGAGGGCGTCGGCGACGTGACCGGCGGGAGCGGCGCGGGCATCGACCCCGACTGGGTGGTCGAGCCGAACCCGGACACCTGCGAGTTCTGCGCGCGCCGCTGGGAGGTCCAGAAGAACGCGCTCCGCGAGGCCACCGACCTGTTCCGCGGCCGCGAGGTGAAGCGCGTGCCGCTGCTCGCGAACGAGGTGCGCGGCGAGGCCGCGCTGCGGGTCGTGGCCGCCTGCCTGAGCTGAGCGGCGCCGGCCGATCCGACCTCGCGCCCGTCGCCGCTACTCGGGCGCGCTCCCGAGGATCCGGTCCCGGACAAGCTCCGCGACCCCGGTGAGGTGCGCCTGTCCGAACAGCCCGACGAGGACCGCGCCGATGGTGTTGTAGGTGAGGTCTTTGACGGTGTCGTCGAGGCCGTGCTGCGCGAGCGGCATGTCGATGCCCGTCTCCGTCGCGACGATGTCGAGCCCGAACTCGAACAGCTCCCAGAGCACGCCGAACGCGAGCACGACGACGACGATGAAGACGAACGCGAACCGCGGCGGGATGCGGATGCCGTCGCTGTGGAGGTCGACGGCCCGGAGCGTCGTGTACCCGACCGCGGCGACCAGCGAGGCCGACAGCGCGTGAGTCATGTGGTCCCACCACTCGACGCGGGCGTAGAACCCGGCGGACCCGACCGTGTGGAGGAACACCGCCATCGTGATCCACAGGGCGAGCCACGGGTCCAGGGGGAGGTCGTACCGCCGTTCCAGCGTCGCCGGGACCAGCGTGACGAGGAAAGCGATGATCCCGTTGCTTATGGCCTTCTGCTCGCCGGCGAGGAAGCCGTAGGCCACGATGGCGATCAGGAGGACCTGCATCGCGCCGGTGAGGCGCCGCTGCGACCGGATGGAGGGGCGCGGGAGGAGCCTCATCGCCGCACCACCCGTCGGATGGCGCGGCGGAGGCGGCGCCCGCGGCCGCGGAAGTAGCCGTCGAAGAGGAGCCCCGCGGCGAGCCCCGCCAGCGTGACGTACAGCCACTCGATCATCAGCGCGTCGTTCGTCGTGAGGTACGCCGTCCCGCCGCGCAGGTCGAGGTTCCAGCGCAGCACCGTCCACACCGCCGCCGTCGCCAGCGTCGCCATCACGACGAAGACGACCGCGAACCAGTGGGTCACCCGCAGCGACGTGAACATGTGGAGGTCGACGGTGACCACGAGCGCCAGCGCCGCGATGGCGACGTAGGTGGCGAACGTCCCTAGCTCGCCGCCGAACACCGCGCGCACGAGGACCGGCAGCAGCGCGAGGCCGACCAGTTCCGCCGGCAGCATCGCCCGCCAGTCCCGCGCCGCGACCGTCGGCGCGAGGACGACCGCCCCGAGGCCGACGACGATGACCGCCGAGAGGAGGTCGTAGTCGAGCGCGCTCTCGACGAGCACCCCCGCCAGGACCGCGATCATCGTCCACGCCGCGAGCGCGTTGAACCGCCCGTCGCGGACCAGCCGCGCCAGCCGGTCCTCGACGGTCTCCGGCTCCCCGGCGTCCCGCTCGGCGCCGTCGTCGCCGCGGCGGCGTCGGTCTCCGTCCATACCCGGTAGGGAGACCGGCGAGGGTTATAACCTGTTGCTCCGGCCCGGGCACCGACCGCGGAGCGCGGCCCGTCGGGGCGGTCGCACGGCGAACGGACGACCTTTTAGCCCACACGACCGTCCGATCGGTATGAACTGCCGGCGGTGCGGGACCCCGTTAGAGAAGCCCGGGGACTACTGTCTGACCTGTAACACCGCCAACGCCGACGCCGTCGTCGCCGAGTTCGAGCCCGACCGCGCGCACCTGACGCTGCTGGACGAGGACGACGTCGTGGGGGAGACGACCGTCACCACGCGCCCGGAGGACCGGGAGCGGCTAAGCGAGGTCCAACTGCGGAACTTCGCGGGCCGCGTGGCCGACGAGATCCGTCGGAAGCGCCCCGAGACCGTCTACGCCGCCGGGGAGCGCGAGCCGCTCCGCGAGACGCGCGCACAGCTCCACCACGAGTTCTACCGCGTGCCGGACGGCGGCGCGAGCGAGGGCGCCCACGACGGGGCCGGAACCGCGGGCGACCCCTCGGACGACGACCGCGAGGCGGACGTGAGCCCGGTCGTTCGCTGGGTCCTCGACCGCCGGGGGGACCGGTCGCTCGCGGTGGTCGAGACGCCGCCGCGGGAGAAGATCGGCGGCTCGCACTCGACGCTCATCGGCGACCGCAAGGGGCGGAAGGCCGTCCAGACCGTCGCGGAACACCCGCACGTCAAGAAGATCGTTCCCGGCCCCATCGACGCCGGCGGGACGGGCTCGCGGACCGGCCTCCGAGCGAAGGCGACGCGCGCGGGGACGAACGGCAACGTCCGACTGCTCCTCCGGGACGGCTCCAGCGTCCAGGAGAACCGGATCGTCACCACGGCGATGGACCGCGAGACCGGCGAGCGCGTCCGCGAGGACCTCAACGAGGCGCTCCGTGACGCCGAGCTCCAGGACGCGTAAGCGCGGGGCCGCCGCCGGGCGGGGGCGGTCGTCCGCCGCGCGCACCGACGGTCGGATCCGTCCGTCGATGCCCCGATCCCGGGCGTGACGGCCGGAGCCGTCCGCTGCTGTCCGCCCCTTCTTCGCGGGCTTTTTCACGAAATCGGCCGTTTCGAGCGACGTGAGTTCCCTCGTCACGCTCGGTGCGGGCGTCGTCTTCGGCCTGGCGCTCGCGGCGCCGCCCGGGCCGATGAACGCGGTGATCGCCGAGGAGTCCGTCCTCCGCGGCCGCCTCGCCGGCTTCCGGGCCGGGCTCGGCGCGGCGACCGCCGACGCGATCTTCTTCGTCCTCGCGTACGTCGGCGTCGTCGCGGTCGTCGAGTCGTTCCCGCTGTTACAGGGCCTCATGGTCGCGGTCGGCGGCGTGCTGATGCTGTACTTCGCCGCCGGGGCCGCCCGGGGGGCCCGGGAGTCGTTCCGGCCGACCGCCGGCGAGGAGCCGATGGTCGCGGAGGGGAAGGGGTTCCGCAAGGCGCTGGTGCTCGCCCTGACGAACCCGTACCAGGTGCTGTTCTGGCTGACGATCGGCGTCGGGCTGCTTCAGCCGGGCGAGCTCGACGTGCTCGCGCGGCTCCCCGTGGTCGGGAGCGACCTCGCGGGGACGCTCGTGGTCGCGACCGGCTCGCCGGCGCTCATCGGCGGGTTCTTCCTCGGCGTGCTGACGTGGATCGTCGGCTTCCCGACCGGGCTCGTCGCCGCCGAGCGCCGGATCGAGACGTTCGCGCCGATCGTCGCGGTGCTGTCCGCGGTCGTGCTCGCCGGGTTCGGCGTGTACTTCCTCTACGACGCGGCGACGACGCTGGCCGCCCTCGGCGCGTAGCGGGCGACCGCTCGCGCCCGCCGCCCGGCCGCGTCCGCGCGGCCCGCGACGCGCATGGACAACGGCTTTGACCCGTCGGCGCGACCGCCCGATATGTTCGAGAAGACGACGTGGATCAAGCTCCCGCG
Source organism: Halorubrum sp. SS7 (assembly GCF_005435055.1). Classification (NCBI taxonomy): domain Archaea; kingdom Methanobacteriati; phylum Methanobacteriota; class Halobacteria; order Halobacteriales; family Haloferacaceae; genus Halorubrum; species Halorubrum sp. SS7. The sequence goes on along the minus strand of NZ_SGXV01000015.1, from coordinate 39,275 downwards.
GAACGTCCTCGTGGGACACGACGTCATCGACGACCTCGGCGAGGCGGTCGGCGAGCTCTACCTGACGGGGCGGCCGCTGATCGTGACGAGCCCGACGCCGAACGAGATCGCCGGCGACCGCGTCCGGGCGCAGTTCGACGACCCCGCGACCGCCGTCGTCGAGGACGCCTCCTTCGACGCGGTCGAGGAGCTGAAGGCGACCGCCGAGGCGGTCGACCCCGGCTACCTGATCGCCCTCGGCGGCGGGAAGCCGATCGACATCGCGAAGATGGCCGCCGACCACCTCGACGTCGGCTTCGTCTCCGTCCCGACCGTCGCCTCCCACGACGGCATCGTCTCCGGCCGCTCCTCGATCCCCGAGGGCGACACGCGCCACTCGGTCGCGGCCGACCCCCCGCTCGCCGTCGTCGCGGACACGACGCTGCTCGCTGAGGCGCCGTGGCGGCTCACCACCGCCGGCTGCGCCGACATCATCTCCAACTACACCGCCGTGAAGGACTGGCGGCTCGCCCGCCGCCTCCGCAACGTCGAGTACAGCGAGTACGCGGGCGCGCTCTCGGAGATGACCGCGGAGCTGCTCGTCGAGAACGCCGACATGATCCGCCCGGGCCTAGAGGAGTCGGCGTGGGTGGTCGTGAAGGCGCTCGTCTCCTCCGGCGTCGCGATGTCCATCGCGGGCTCCTCGCGGCCCGCCTCCGGCGCGGAGCACCTCATCTCCCACCAGCTGGACCGCATCGCGCCCGGCAAGGCGCTTCACGGCCACCAGGTCGGCGTCGCCTCGATCATGACGGAGTACCTCCACAGCGGCGAGAACGGGCGGTGGGCGGCGATCCGCGACGCGCTCGCCGAGCTCGACGCCCCCACGACCGCCGCCGAGCTGGGGATCGACGACGCCGAGCTGATCGCCGCCCTGACGAGCGCCCACGAGATCCGCGACCGCTACACGATCCTCCAGGGCGGGATCAACGAGTCGGCCGCGGTAGAGGTCGCGACCGCGACGGGTGTCATCGACGAATGACCCCGCCTCGGGCGCGCGGGCCGTCGATCGGTCCCGGCACGGGGCGGGCCGCGACCCCCGCCCGCTTCCGGCGACGGCGGCCGCGCTCGAAAGGCCAATAACGCTCCCGGGAGTACACCTGATATGTCCACCGCCAGCGTTCGCGAGCGGGCCAAGGAGCGGGCCACCGCCATCACCGTCCTCCTCACCGTCGTCGGCTACGGCGCGGTCGGCGGCGTCTTCCTGGTCCCCGAGTTCCAGGCGCTGTTCCCGACGCTCACGCAGGAGACCGTGAACCTCCTCGCGCACGCCATCGCCGTCGTCAACACGTTGGCCGTGATCAGCCTCTCGCTCGGGTGGTACTGGATCCGCAACGACGAGGTGAAGAAGCACGCCGCGGCGATGACGACCTCGTTCGCGCTCATCCTCCTGTTCCTCGGGATGTACCTCCCGAAGGTCGCCGGCGGCGGCACCAAGGAGTTCGTGCTGGACTCGTCGTACGCGTGGGTCCCGCTGTGGGACTGGGTGTACCCGGCGTACCTGCTCATGCTCGCGATCCACATCGTCCTCTCCGTGGTCTCGGTGCCGGTCGTGCTGTACGCCATCGTCCTCGGGCTCACTCACACGGAGCGGGAGCTTCGGAACGAGACGCCGCACCGCCGCGTCGGCCGGATCGCGGCGAGCGCGTGGATCCTCTCGCTCGTCCTCGGCGTCGTCACCTACCTCCTGTTGAACCACCTGTACGACTCGACGTTCGCGGCCGCCGAGGCCGCGACGGCCCTGCTTCCGGCCGTGCCGGTCTGACCGCTCCCCGCCGACCCGCCGGCCGGACGCCCGCTTCCGGCCGCCCCCGCCGCCACCGAAACGCTTGAGCGGCGCCCGCGACACCGCTACCCATGACCGACTGGATCGGCGAGACGTTCACGAGCGACGCGGGCTGGAACCACCTCACCGACCTCGTCGACGTCGGCGACCGGATGGCCGGGTCCCCGGGCGAGCGCGAGGGGCTGGAGCTGACCCGCGACGCGTTCGCCGACGCCGGCGCGCGCAACGCCGCGGTCGAGGAGTTCGAGATACAGGGCTGGGAGCGCGGCGACAGCGCGGTCCGGGACGCCGCGAGCGGCGACCCCGTCGCGGTCGGCCCGAACGCCTGTATCGCGCTGCCCCGGAGCCCGAGCGGCGAGGCGGCCGGCGAGTTCGTCGACCTCGGCTACGGCGTCCCCGAGGACTTCGAGGCCGACCTGGAGGGGAAGGTCGTCATGGTCTCGTCGGACACCCCCGACTCCGTCGACCGCTTCATCCACCGCCGGGAGAAGTACTACCGCGCGGTCGACGCGGGCGCCGCCGCCTTCGTCTTCGCCAACCACGTCGAGGGGACCCTCCCGCCGACCGGCAGCGTCGGGACCGCGGACGACCCGATCGGCGCGGTCCCCGCGGTCGGCGTCTCGAAGGAGGTCGGCGCCCGCCTCGCGCGCCGGAACGAGGGCGACGAGCTCGCAGTCGCGGTCGACTGCGAGACCCCGACCGCGACGAGCGGGAACGCCGTCGCAGAGCTCGGCCCCGACACCGACGAGCACCTGATCGTCTCCTCGCACGTCGACGCGCACGACCTCGCGCAGGGCGCGATGGACAACGGCGCGGGCACGGCGACGATAGTCGAGGTCGCGCGGGCGCTCGCGAGGCGCGAAGACGAGCTCGGCGTGCGGGTGCGGTTCGCCGCGTTCGGCGCCGAGGAGGTCGGGCTCGTCGGCTCGTCGGTGGCCGCCGAGGCGGCCGACAGGGACGCGGTCCGCGCCGTCGTCAACGTCGACAGCAACGTGTTCGGACGGACGCTCCGCGTCGACCACCACGACTTCGACGCGCTGGCGGCGGCCGCCGAGCGCGTGAGCGACCGCTTCGATCACCCGATCTCGACGGGCGAAGCGCTCGTCCCGCACAGCGACCACTGGCCGTTCGTGAAGCGAGGAATTCCTGGGTACATGATCTCCGGCGAAACCGAGGGGCGCGGCCGCGGGTGGGGTCACACCCACGCGGACACGCTCGACAAGCTGGAGTCGCGGAACCTCCGGGAGCAGGCGATCCTGCTGACCGAACTGGTCGTCGACCTCGCTGAGGCCGACGCGTCGATCCCGCGCCGGGACACCGACGAGATCGCGGCGGCGCTCGAAGCGGAGGGGAAGGCGACGGGTATGAAGCTCACCGGCGACTGGGCGTTCTGAGGCGGCGAAAGCGGGGAAAACGGGACGCAGGTTGGGGGTTCGTCAGGCGACGACGAACTGGTTCCAGAACCCCTCGACGAGGAAGAACAGCGCGAAGTACGACGACCAGATCAGCACGACGAGCGAGGCGGCGATCGAGCTCTTCGGCGCCTCGATCTCCATGTCGTTGCGGGCCTCGACGTTGCGGGCCTCCAGCTCGAAGAAGTCGGCGATGAACATCGCGAGCACGAGCACGGAGAGGATCGTCCCCCGCACGGGCGCGGTGAGGATGAACACGAACGAGAGGAGGACGAGCCCGACGTTCGTGAAGACGTGGGGCGTGTACGCCTCCACGCTGTCGGCGTCCTGACCCTGTTCGACGTGCCGCCTGTGCGCGAGGTGCCGGGTCGCGAGGTTCGCGACTGTCATCACGAATATCGCGTACGGCAGCGCCGGCCCGGCGGCCGACAGCCAGTCGAGGGGTACGAGGAACTGCAGTGGGTCCATATCCACCATTTCCGTTCACGACGTATTAGAGTGTTTCCGATCGGCGCTCAGGCCGCGGGGCGGGTGACGCCGCCGCGGACGGGGGACGGGCCGCCGGTCACTCCGCCGTCGGGGCGAGGAGATCGACCCGCGCCGCGACCTCGATGGCGACCGCGCGGTGCGGCTCGACGGTCCCGCGCCGCGTCCCGTCGACGACCAGCGCGACCGGCTCCTCCTCGCGCTCGACGGTGACCCTGACGCCGCCGCTCGCGACCCAGGTGTCGGGTCGCGTGGTGAACGGCGAGACCGGGACGACCGCGAGCCCGCCGCCCGGCGACACCACCGGCCCGCCGGCCGCCGCCGCGTACCCGTCGCTGCCGAACGGCGTCGCGACCACGGCGCCGTCCGCGCGCACCGACGCCGACTCCCCGTCGTCGAGCGCGATCTCGAACTCGGAGATCCGGGCCGGCGCCGCCGTCACGAACGCGACGTCCGCGACCGCGACCCGGCGCTCGCCGTCGCCGGCGTCGTCGACCGCTAAGAGCGGGTGCCCGACGCGGGAGAACCCCTCGACCGCGTCCGAAGTGTCGTCGAGCCCGTCGACCACGGTCGCGACCCGCTCGGTCGCGCGGTCGGGGTCGACCGCGTGACGGCCGCCGCCGACCGGGAGGACCGGCGCCGGCCGCGCGTCGCTCGCCGCCGCGCGCATCGCCTCCCGAAGCGCGGCGTCCCCGACCGCGACGACCGCGTCCGCCGCGGAGCGGTCGACGAGGCGGGCGCCCGCGGCGGTCGCCGCCGATCGGATCGCCGCCGCCGGGTCGCCGTCGCCGAGAACCGCGAGGCCGCGCGTCGGCTCACTCATGCGCGAGGGTGGGACGAGCGGCGGTGAAAAGCTCTCGGTTCGTCGGCGGACACCTTGGCGTCGCTCGCGGGGGAGCGAAGCGGAAGGAGAACGGAGACGAGAGGTGAACGGTTCAGTTCGCGGCCGCGTCGTCCTCGCCGTCGTTGAGGGCGTCGCGGAGCTGGCGGCTTGCGGGGATGAGGACCCAGAACGTCAGCGCGCCGAGGATCATCAGCCAGAACAGCACGTCGCCGGCGAGCAGGCCGACCTCGCCGTACGCCGTGTTCACGCCCTCCGCCGGGTTCACGAGCTGCGAGATCTGGTAGTACGACGGCGTCCGGTACCAGCCGCCGAAGGTGATCCACCCGAGACCGCCGATCGTGAACAGGGCGAAGCCCTTCATGAACTCGTCTGCCATTATCTCACGTTTCGCTGGAGTCGTCTTGAGACTTTCCCATCCCTTGTCCGCGGAACCGGGTCCCGAGCACGTACACGGCGGTCCCGAGGACGATGAAGCCCACGCCGGTGATGGCCATGATCGCGACGAGCACGTCCTCCGGCGGGAGGATCCCCGCGTTGTCGAGCAGGTAGACGATGGTCGTCCGGACGAAGCTGATCTGGAGCGTCGCGGCGTCGATGAGCGTGAACCCGATGAAGTACGTGACGACCGCGGCCAGCGTCGAGAAGACGGTGACTGCCTTGTACAGCCGGAACGGGACGACGACCTCCCGGCCGCTCGGTCCGTCCCGCGGGCCGGTCGGCTCGTTGCGCGGGTCGGCGTCGTCGTCGGCCGCGATCGGGTCGCCGGTCTCGTCGAACGCCTGCGAGGCGTCGCCGTCTGTTGAGGATGACATGTGTGACACGGGAAGGCGGAACGGTGACCGCGACCGCGCGTCGGTCACGGGGTCGCGGCGGGCGGGTCTCGGCCGCTTACTTCGGCGGGCGCAGCATGTAGTACCGGCGGTTGAGGTCGTACATGTACCCCTCGCGCATCGTCTTCAGCACCGCGTAGGTGATGACGCCGCCCGCGATGGGCAACATGAACACGAGCGAGAACAGCAGCTCGAGCGGGACCGAGAAGAAGTTCTGGATGGCCAGCACCGCCAGCGTGATCGCCAGGATGACCCCGGTCACGCCGAGCGCGGCCCAGCCGGGCTCCTCGACGGGGCGGCGCGCGTTCCCCTTGTTGAGGAAGGGGACGAGCGTGATGACGCCGAAGATGGCGCCGTGGGCCACGAGCCCGTACAGCTCGTTGGACATGACGATGTTCCCACCCAGCACGGCGAGCTCGGGGTTGATCGGGCTGAGCTTCAGCAGGCCGAACGACCAGTAGAGGTACCAGTCGGGCAGGATGATCGCCGGCGTCGACCCGGGGTTCGCCGGGTCCCCGAAGTGCGAGGGGAGGATCGAGGCCACGAGCAGGATGACCCCGAGGAAGAACGAGGTGATAGCGAGGTTGCGGATCGTCTCGTGGGGCCACGTCGGGAAGCCGAGCACGTCGCGCTCGACGTACGTCGACTCCGCGCGCAGGTCCTCGTCCTCGCGCCGGGAGCGCTCGAAGTACTGGTAGGTGAGCTGGGCGAGCCCCTGGCTGCGCTCCTTCCGCTCGGACCAGGTCGGCGTCTCGTCGTCCGGCGGGACCGTCGCCGGCGGCCCGCCGTCGGTCCGCGCCTCGTCGTCGGTGCCTCCGTCCGTCATGGGGGTGGTGTCGTCGGTCATTGGATTAGTGCGGCTCCGCGATGCCCTGCACCCAGACGATGCCGACGTGGATCGCGATGAGCGCGGTGACCACGAACGGCAGCACGAACACGTGCAGGATGTACATTCTCACGAGCGTCGCCTGTCCGAGGGTGAACCCGCCGAACAGCAACTGGGCCGCCCACTCGCCCACGATGGGGGTCGCGAGCGCCAGTTCGACGCCGATCTGCGCCGCCCAGAAGGACAGCTGCTTCCACGGGAGGACGTACCCGGAGAACCCGAACAGCAGCGTCAGGGCGATGAGCACGACGCCGAGGATCCAGTTGACCTCGCGCGGCTCCTTGTACGCGCCGGTGAAGTAGACGCGCAGCATGTGGAGGAACACCGCCGCCACCATGAACTGCGCCGCCCAGCGGTGGATCGACCGGAGCATGAAGCCGAACTGGACGTCCTGCATGATCATCACCATCGAGTCGTACGCAGCGGTCGGGTCGCCCTGCGCCGCCGCCCCCGCGGTCGACGGCGCGTAGTAGAACCCGAGCATGGCGCCGGACACCGCCGCGAGCAGGTACGCGATGATGGAGAGGGACCCGAGCGAGTACAGCGGGTACCAGTACCAGAACTTGTTGTCCAGGTCGTACTGTTCGGTGTGGCTCTTCGGCATCTGGAGGTTCGCGCGGTAGTACATCGTCTCCAGCAGCTCGAGGTAGTCGACGATGCGGAGCCGCTTGTCCAGCCAGATGAGCGTGGTCAGGAACGCCGTCTCGATGGCGGTGAGGTCCTGGCTCTTGAGCCACGCGTTGTGGTCCATGTCGTCTTGTTTTTTCAGACTCATTGTCGGATCACTTCTTGTAGTACGGGTACACCGCGCGTTTCAGCGTCTCCGCGAGCCCGCCGGTGTCGATGCCTTTGCCTTCCTTGTCCTCCTCGCGGACGTACAGGTCCTCCCACTTGCGGCGGCGCTTCTTCACGATCATCACGTCCGGAAGGAACTCTTTCCGGTACAGGAGGAGGATGAACGCGAGATCAATAAAGATGAAGGCCAGGAGCGCGCCGACGTACATGTTCCCCGCCTCCGTCGACGCCCACGCGGACATCAGCCCGTAGGTGAAAAGCGAGACGAAGACGACCTCGATGACCGTGAGGAGGACGATCGCGATCGCGGCGGCGGTGCTCTCGCGGGCCGGCTCGTACCGGTGGATGTCCCCGTACGAGGAGTTGCCGGAGCTCATCTCGCACCCCCGTGGCCGGTGTGGGCCGACTCGCCGTACTTGAGCATGTAGAACGTGAACACGAACGTCATCCCGATGCCGAGCATCGCGGAGATGCCGACCCAGTGGGCATGGAGGGGGACGCCGACCTTGGCGATGTCCTCCGGCCACCCGGTGTTCGCCCCGCCGGTCTCGACGGTGGCGACGTCCTCACCGACGGCGATGCCGCCGTGCATGCCGACCGCGGTGTGGGGAACGCAGTGGTAGTGGGTGATGCCGGCGTCCTCGCTCGACGTCTCGTACTCGTAGGTGTACCCCTCCTCGCCGACGGGGTCTCCGCTGTCGAGGCTGGCCGGGCCGCCGTCGTCGACGGTCTGGACGTTGTGGTCGCCGCCCGCGCCCGTCCACTCCCAGGTGATCGTCGTCCCCTCGTCGACCCAGACCAGGGTCGGGTCGAACGCGAGGCCGTTGCTCCCGGCGCCGACCGAGATGGTCACCGAGTCCTGCCCGCGGGCGTCGGTGTACGACCCGCCGTTGCCGCTCGACGCGCCGCTCGGCCAGTCGGGCTGTACCTCCTGTGCAGCCGCCGTTCCGGTCGCCCCGGCGGAGGCCGCGACGGCGGCGGTCGCGCCGCCGGCCGTCCGCACGAAGTCCCGCCTTTTCATACGGTTTCACTCAGGACGGGCCCCGCTTAAACCCTCCGACTGAAACCGCCGACGTGGAGGAGGTTGGAGGGGCTGAGACGGCCGAAATCGGCGTAATTACTCGTCTCGGTCGCGGTCGGTCGCGGCGGCGTCGCGGTCGGTCACGACGCCGTCCTCCACGGGCACGAACTCGGGGCGCTCCTTCGCCTCGCGGAGCGCCCGCAGCCGCTCCCGGTACTCCTCCGAACGGAACCGGTCGGAGAGCCGCGCGTTCGCCACCATCGCGAAGAGGAAGACGCCCACCAGCAGGAAGACGATCCCCATCACCGGAGCGACGATGGTTCCGAGGTCGGCCACGGCGCTCGCGACGAGGAGCGCCGCGCCGGCGAGCACCTGGATCGCGGCGACGACCTGTACCACGAGGTTGCCGAACTCGCCGGAGCCCTCGGGGACGCTGTCGGGGTGCGGGAGCGACCAGTCCTCCGGCGGCTCGGGCACCTCGTACGAGTCCATCGCCGCGAGCGCGACGACGGGCTCGATGTCCCGGAGCACCGTCCCCTCGCCGCGGACCTCGCCCGTGGGGCGGATGATCGCGTACCCCTCGTCGGAGTAGACGAGGATGCGTTCCTCGCCGTCCTCGCGGACGCGCTCCAGGACCCCGAACACGTCCCGGGTCGCGATCCGGGACTTCAGCTCGGCGTCGACGCGGTCTAAGAGTCGGTCGCCGGTGATCCACGTGTCGGGGTCGAACGCGGCGTCCCACTCCTCGGCGCTCATCCGGGCCATGTCGGACGGGCCGAAGTCGTCGAAGTCGTACTCCGACTCGACGCGCTCGCGGAGGGCCTCGATGTCGGCCTGGTCGTTTCGGGTCCCCTCGTCGGCCGTCGAGCTCCCTCCGTCCTCGCCCGTCGGTCCGGGGTCGTCCGGACCGTCGGGAGCCGGATCGGCCGACTCCTCCGGCGGCGACTCCGACTCCGAGCGCGTCGAGGTGTCCTCCATCACCCCGGCGGTACGTGCTCCTGACGCTAACTGTTTTCGTCCGCGCCCGGCGGCCGGGAAGACGCGACGGGAGCCGGGCGACCGCGTCGCCGGACGCGGATCGCGGGGCTTTACGCGCCGGAGCACGTACCCGACGACATGGTCGACGAGTCGGTCATCGCGGCGCTCGCCGGGGTGTCCGTGACGACGAGCCTCCCGTTCCTCCTGTACGGGGCCTGGATCATGATCGACGCGGAAACGGTGTCGTGGAACGTGCTGATGCGGCACCTCCGGTACATCCTCGTCGGGCTGGTGCTCACGACGGTCCCCATCGTCACTTGGATGATCCCGCGCGTCCTCGACCAGGTGAGCGGGATGGCGATCCTCCACGCGTTCTTCGGGGTTCAGGCGTACGCCCTGCTGGCGTTCGCGCTCACCGGCATCGTGCGGATCTTCCAGGCGAAGCGGAACGCGGACGCCTACGAGGACCCCAGCGTGGACATCGACGAGCTCCACGAGGACATGGGCCACTGGCGGAAACGCCTCAGGGCCGGCGTCGCGGGGTTCATGCTGCTGTGGCTGTGCGCGTGGGTGACCGGGCTCTACCGGCTGGTCACGCTCCACTTCGGGTCGGCGTTTTAGGCCCGGTCTCCCCGACCGACAGGTTCAATCCGGGTTTGGCCCTAACGGTGGTATCGTGGCAGTCACCTTCGACCTCTTCGGGACCCTCGTCGACGTCGAGTACCCGTCAGACCCGGCGGAAGCGGTCGCGCGCGAACTGGAGTCCCGCGACGTGACGGTCCCCGACGACTGGCACGTCGCGTACGGCGAGCAGCACGTCGAGGCGCCGGCCGGGGCAGAGGTCCCCCTCCCCGCGCACGTCGCCCGCGCGCTCGACTCGCGGGGCGTCGACGCGCCCCAGAACGTCGCCAGGCACGCCGTGATCGCGGCGTTCGACCCCGACGTGACCCGGCGCGACGACGCGCTCGACGCGGTCCGGGGCGCCGCCGAGCGCGGCCCGGTCGGCCTCCTCTCGAACTGCGCGGTCCCCGAGCTCGTCCCGCGGACGCTGATCCGCGCGGGGCTCCGCGGCGAGTTCGACGCGGTCACGACGAGCGTCGGCTGCGGTTGGCGGAAGCCGCATCCCTCCGCGTTCGAGGCCGCGGCCGAGGCGCTCGGGACCGCCACCACCGGGCTCGTCCACGTCGGCGACGACGCCGAGACCGACGGCGGAATCGTCGCCGCGGGCGGCCGCTTCGTCGACGTGACTGAGACGCCGCTGTCCGAGGTCGTCGGCGAACTCGAAGCGGAGCCGTAGGCGGGACCGACGGCGCCGGACGCCGTCTCTCCCCGGTCCTCAGTCGAGCGCCCCGATCACTCGAACTCCCCGCCGAGCAGGACGTATCCGAGCCCGAGCGTCACGCCCCAGAGGCCGTGTCCAAGGAGCCCGATGCGCGGGAGGTTCGGGAGCGTCGCCGGCACGCCGACCGCCCGGAGCCAGACCGGCATGACGACGCCGGCGGCGGCGAGCCAGAGCGTCACCCCCCACGCGAGGCCGGCGACGCTCGCGCCGAGGGGGCGACCCGCGAACCGGGCGAGGCCCGAGCGCGACGCGCCGGCGACAAAGAGGAGCGCGAAGACGACGCTGTGAAACAGGTGTGTGACCCAGCCGACGACCGCGTTCTCGACGCCGTACAGCGCGCCGATCACCGGGAGGACGTCGCCCGTCACCCAGTAGAGCGCGCCCATCGCGACGCCCGCGCCGAGTCCGGCGGCCACCGCGCGGCGTAGGGCCGGGTACTCGACGCCGACCGTGGCCGCCGCCGCGTCAACGCTGGCCTTCGGGAGCCGCACCGTGATCCGCTGTTCGTCGCCGCCGTCGACGCGGACCGAACCGTCGTACTCGCCGACGAGCAGGGACGCCGCCTGGAGGGCGAACCCGTTCGTCGGGTCGTCGTACTCGGGGAAGGAGCCGCGCTCGAGGACGTCCCGCTGCCGGTCGGACGGCGGGCTCCCGTCGTCGGCGAGCGTCACCGAGGCGGCGTGACGCTCCGCGTCGGTCTCGATTCGCACGCGCTCCGCGCCCCGTGCGTCGACGGCGTGTTCGATCAGGCGCTCGAACACCGCCGGAAGCCGGTCGTCGGCCCGGACCGTGAGCGACCTCGCCGAGTCGGCGTCGAGGCCCTCGACCTCGACGGCCGGGGTTCGACCCCCGTCGTCGCCCACCGAATCGACGGCCTCCCGGACCGCCGCCGGGAGCGGGACCGCCTCGTCGGCCGGGTCGTCCGCGATGGTGCCGACCCCGTTGACGGTCGATTCGATCCGGGCGGCGCCGCGGCGGATCGCGTCGACGGAGCGGTCCCGGTCGGCGTCCTCGCCCCGGAGGAGTTCCGCGTGGCCGTCGATGATCGTCGCCGCGTTCAATACCTCGTGCCGGAGGAGGCGGTTGATGAACCGCGCTCGGTTCGCGCCGCGCATGATCGTCGTCCGCCGCCGGCGCAGTGACGCCTTTCGGTGGCCGTTCAGCATGCCGCCGACGGCGCCCGCGAGCAGGACGTTGGCGACGAGCAGCTGGGTCCCGACCGCCGCGCCGACCATGTCCACGCCGGTCGCCGCGACGGTGACCGCGAGCGCGGCCGCCATCGCACCGACGCCGAGCAGACAGCCGCGGCTGACATCGGCGACGTACGCCGGCGCGAACGCTCCGACGGCGAGCGCGACGCCGGCAACGGTGAGGGCGAGCCCGACGACGAGGGACCCGACGGTTGCGGCGGTGGCGACCGCACCGCCTGATATCATGACCGTCTCCGCGACGAAGAGCCGGGTGATGACAAATCCCAGCGCGGCGACGACCTGACCGCCGTACCCGCCGAGGAGTCGGGTCGCGGGCGACCGGTCGCCGGGAGGCGCTGCCATGCGCGGATCGTTCCGGTTGCCGACGTATAACTACGGCGGCGAAACGTCCCACGAGTCGCTGATCCGGCCCTCGGCGCGGAGCTTCTCTAAGTGCGCGACGACCGTCGCTCGGGCGAGGTCCCGCACGCCGGTGAGGTCTTTTTCGTAGGCGGCGTCGACGACCGACTCGACGTCGGTCGCGCCGGCATCGATCGCGGCGGTCACGTCGCGCTCGCGGTCGATCCGGTGGTCGATCAGCCGCTGACAGGTCGCCTGGGGATCGTCGATCGGCGGCCCGTGCCCGGGGAGCAAGCGACCGTAGCCGGCGTCGCGGACCCGTTCGAGGCTCGCGAGGTACGCGGACAGGTCGCCCTCGGGCGCGGCGACCGCGACGCTCCCCTCGGCGACGGCGAGGTCGCCACAGCACAGCACCGCGCGCCCGGGGGCGTCGGGGTCGCCGGCCGCGAACGCGAGGTGGTCCGGCGCGTGCCCCGGGGTGTCGACGGCGCGGACGGCAGTGCCCGCGACCCGCTCGCCCGGCGCGACAGTCTCGTCCGGCTCGGTCCCGGTCGCCGCGGCGAACCGGTCCGCGTGGCCCTCGCGGGCGACGACGGTCGCCCCCGTCGCGGCGGCGTAGTCGGTGACCGCGCCGACGTGGTCCGGGTGGGCGTGGGTGACCGTTACGGCCTCGAGGCCGGGATCACCGGGACGGTCCGCCGCGACAGCCGCGTCGAGCGCGTCCGTCCGAGCGGCCGGGTCGATCAGCACGCCGTCAACGACGTACGCGTTGGTTGTCCCGCCGGGGGCACGCGTGTCGACCGGGACCTCGACACGGGTGACCGCGGGGTCGCGGGGCCGCTCCGCGTCGCCGGGGTCGTCGGCCGCCATCGCTCAGTCCCCGCGGCCGAGCGACGACCGCGCGGCCGGACCGGGGCCGGATCCGCGTCGGTCGCGGCCCGGGATCGGCACGTCGGTGTCGCCGGCGACCGCGTACGCGGCGAGGTCGACGGTCCCCGGGGCGACCGCGTCGACGGCCCCAATCGAGTCGTACGGACGGCCGACGACGATGTCCCCGGCCGTGCTCCGGTTGATCCCGGGGATCGCCGTCAGCTCGTCCATCGACGCCGCGTTCACGTCGAGCGGGTACGGAACGCCCGTCACGGAGCGGTAGCCGTGGTCGGTGATCGCCACGTCGATGCTGGTGCCTAACTCGCGCTCGCCGGGGACCGCGACCAGCAGCGCGTAGGTGCCGAGCTGGCGCCCGAACGTCTTGCCGTCCTGGTGGTACTCCAGGTGGACGTCCGGGAGGACGGTCCCCGGCGGGACCACGCGGTCGAGCATCGGGTTGTCGATGGTCTCGCGCACCTCGCGCTTGTACGCCTGAAACTGGTCTTTGTGTTCCTGTGCGACCTCGGCGCCCGTCTCGGCCATCTCCGTGCCGGCGAACGCCATCACCTGCCGGATGTTGATCCGGCGGAGCATCAGCCCCTCGTCGTAGACGGTCTGGAGGAAGCGCTTGTTGTGCTCGTACGTCTCCGGTCGCTCGCCGGTCAGTCCGTGGACGAGGTTGATCCCGGGGAGCAGCTTCGGCAGCCGCGGCGAGGCGTCCGGGCCGGTGGAGGGACCGGTGACGCGGGAGGCGTCGCCGGGCGTCGTCGTCGGCTCGTCCCCGGGGCGCCAGCCGCCCTCCTCGTTGACGACCCGGACCGCCTCCAGGCACTCCTCGGCGGTGACGAGCAGGTTGTTCTCCTCTTGGACCACGGGGTCGGCCGACTCCAGCCCGAACGCGGCCGTGTCGCCGGGCGTGTTGTGCTCGGCGATGACGCGGATCGCCTCGCGGGACGCCTCGGGGTAGTCGGTGATCGTCACCGGGTTCATGTTGTCGAGGTGAAGCGTCCGGAGGTCGGGCGCGACCGCGCGGATCCCGCCGTACAGCTCCCGGAGCGCGTCGGGGTTCGGCGCCTCGCCGTCGCCGCCGAACGCGAGGATGTCGGCCTGCCGCCCGAGCCGGAAGTGCTTGACCCCGCGGTTCGAGAGCGCGTCGACCTCGTCGACGACCGACCGCGCCGCGCGGAACGCCGGGTCGCCGTAGAGCGGCTCGGTACAGAACGAGCAGCGGTACGCGCAGCCGCGGGAGGTCTCCATCTCGCAGATGAGGTAGTCGGGGTGGTTCGGGTGCTGCTCGACGACGAACGCCCCCCGCCGCGCCCAGCGGTCGACCTCCTCGTTCGTCCGCATCCGGTTGCCGTACCCCTCTAACCCCTCGCGGACGAGGTCATGGGCCGCGGCCTCGACGTCGCCCATCGCGACGAAGTCGTAGTCGAGGTCGTCGCGCTGCGTCTCCTGCGCGCCCGCGTTCTCCTCGCCGACCCCGAACCGCACGGGACCCCCAAGGAGCGTCACGCCGTCCGCGGTCCAGCCGAGTTCGCGGACCTCGTCCGGCTCCGCGGGGGTGCCGCCGACGTACTTGCCGGGCACCGTCATCCCGCCGACGTACACCATCAGGTCCGCGTCCGCCACGTCGGCGTGCTTCGAGCGGTCATCGCGGAGTTCGTCGATGGTGTGATACGTGATCTGCGACTCCGGGACGCCCGCGTCGACGAGCGCCCCGGCCGTGTACCGCGGGTACGTCGAGAGGTACGGCGGGACGCCGAAGTGGGCCGGCTCGTCGACGTACCCGTCGACGATGGTGACGGCGAGGTCGTTCGGGTCGGCCGGGAGCGACCCCCGGGCCGACGCGGGCGAATCGGTCATGTTACCTTCCGTAGTCGGCCGAGAGGGGAAAAGCGTGCGGAAGGTCTGCCGGGATGGTCGCCGGATCGCTTATATCGGAACGCGCGGAAGCGCCGGCCATGCCCTCCGAGACGCCCGCGACCGCCGAGACGCGCTCGGATGACGGTCCCCCCTCGGCCGCCGACGAGCCCTCTCGATGGAAACGAATCGGAAACGCGGTTTCGCTCGCCGCGCTCTGCGCGCTCGCCGCGATACAGTTCCTCGGCGCCGACCCCCGACCCTAGGGGCTCGCGGCCGGGTGGGCCGCGGCGACCGCGTTCGGCCTCGGACCGGTCGCGTGGCTCGCCCGCGACCGCCTCTCGCCGGAACGCTACGAGACGCTGACCTACGTCGCCTTCGGCGTCGCGATCCTCGCCGTCTCCGTCGGGCTGGGCGTCGCGCTCGCGTTCGGGGTCCCGTATTACCCGTACGGTCCCGGCTTCCTCGCCGGCGTGGCGGTCGGCATCGCAGTTGTCGCGGTCGCCGAGCGCACGATCGTTCCGGAGCGCATGCGCGGCGCGGGTATCTGACCGCCGCGCGGCGCGTTCGGCGCTCCCGGGTCGCCGCCGCCACGCCGTTTAAGCCCTCGCCGACACAACTGGCTCGTATATGCCATCGACGATGGAGGTCAAGTGCGAGAGCGACGACTGCGAGCTGGACATGTTCGAGAACCACTACACGTACGACGTGCCGGACGACCACGCCGTGGAGGACCTCTCGTGTCCGTACTGCGGGGGGAGCGACCTGGTCGAAATCGAGGTGTGAGCCGTGGGCCGACTCGTTGAGACCGGTCGCTCGGCGCTCCGGAGCGCCCTCGAACGCGTCGGTCGCGGGTGGGGGCGCGTCCAGGAGCGGCGCCCGCTCTCCACCGACCTCCTCGAGAGCGACGACGCGTACCTCGTCGTCTTCGACGCCCCCGGCGTCCGCGGCGAGGACGTCGACGTCACCTTCCTCGACCGCACCGTCGAGGTGAACCTCGAACGCTTCCGCGACTTCTACGACGGATACGACCTCGTCTTCCCCGGCCGCGGCGTCTCGCTGTCCGGGCGCGTCGACCTCCCGCGCGACGCCGAGGTGACGCCCGAGGGCGCGAACGCGACGCTCACGCGCAACGGGACGCTCCACGTCGAGATACCCAAACGCGGCGGGTCGAGCGACGTCGACGTCGTCGAAGAGAGCGACTGAATCTCCCTTTTCCCGTCCCGCACCGGCGGGCTACTCCCCGTCCGTCCGGTTCGACAGCGACATCCCCTCCGTGATCTCGAAGGACTCGTCGCCGTCGAACCGCGCGGGGTCGAACGCGCCGATCCACGGCGAGTCCGACGCGTCGACCGCGACGCCCGCGAGCGACGCGAGCACGCCCTCGGCGACCGTCTCGCCCGTCGCCGGCGCGCGCATGAACCCGTGTCCTTGCCACCCGGCGGCGACGAAGAGCGTCGGGCCCGCCTCGGCGCCCGCGTCGACCGGCCCCATCACCGGGTCGCCGTCGGGCGTCGCGGTACAGAGCCCGGCCCACGCCCGCGCGTCGGCGAGGTCGCGGCCGGTGCCCGCCGAGCGACCGGGGGCGTCGCCGCGGGCGAGCCGCTCGTCGAGGACGGCCCCGACGTCCTCGCGGAACCAGTCGTCCGCCTCCCGGCGGTAGTCGTCCGGATCGGCCGGGACCGGTTCGGTGCCGTCGCCCGCGAGCAGGCCGTCCGGATGCGGGCGGAGGTACGCGTCCGCGGTGGCGTCGTAGACCATCGGGCCGTCGTAGGCGTCCCGGGCCACGAGCGCCTGAACGCGGTAGGGGACGACCGGGACCGAGACGCCCGCGTCCGCGAGCAGCGAGCGCGTGTGCGCCCCGGCCGCGACGACGACCGCGTCGAACGCGCGCCGCTCGGCCGCCGGTGCCCCGCCGTCAGCGTCGCCGCGGACCCGTATCTCGCGCCCCGCGTCGGTCCGCGGGCCGATTTCCACCGCCGTTTCCGTCTCGACCGCGACGCCCTCGCGAGCGGCGCGCTCGCCGAGCGCGCGGACGTAGCTCGGGGGATCCGTCCACCCCGCGCCCTCCGCGACCGCGGCGACGGCGAGGTCGTCGGTCCGGAGCGACGGGAAGCGGTCGCGGAGCGCGTCGGGCGCGACGACCGACACCTCGCGGCCGTGCTCGCGCATGCGGTCGACCATCGCCGGGACGGCGTCGGCGTCCGGGTCGCCCTCGCGGACCGCGATGACGTACGGGCACGCGGCGAAGGAGAAGCCGGGCAGCGAGCGGTCGAACGCGCGGAACCGCTCCAGCGCGCGGGCGCCGACCGCGGCGTCGACGTCCTCGGCGTAGGCGTCGTAGAGGAGCCCGGCCGCGCGCCCGGAGCTCTCGGCCGCCAAGTCCCCGCGCTCGTAGAGCGTCACGTCGGCGCCGCGCGCCGCGAGGTCGTGCGCGGCGGTGACGCCGACCGCGCCGCCGCCGACGACCGCGACCGACGGGCCGGGCTCGTCTGCTTCGGTCATGAATCTGGACACGCGAGCGACGACGAAAAGCCACCGGGACGACGACAGTTGCGTATACACTACTGCGGTGGCGCGTGCCTGCGAGCGGCCGCCGGAGGCGGTCGCGAGTCAGCACGCGCGAGGGAGTAGTCGCCCGAAGCGGAGCGAGGGCGACTGACGAGGCTGGGGAGGCGCGAGGGGCGGTCGTGGTGCGGGCGGGACTCAAAGGGGCAGTCGCGAGGCCGCAGTAGGCGACGTAAGCACCGCAGCGAGCGGAGCGAGCGAGGAGCGCAACGAGCGTACTGCGGCCTCGCGACTGGGGCTTTGGCGGAGTTCCCCGTAGTGGCAACGACGTAGTGCCGAGCGACTGGGGCTTTGGCGGTGTTCACCGCCGACCTACCATCATCGATGTATCAGCGAGTAATTGGGGTTTTGGCGGAGCCTCTCGTTTGCTCTCCGTCGATCGATTATCTGTAGGGTACGCAGAATGCGGCGTCTTACTCTGCGTTCGACCGGTGACACGCGTGTCCCCGCCCACGTTATAGGCGTCGAACCCCACGTTCCGAACATGAATCAGCTCGTGAACGGCGAGTGGCGCACGGACACCTACGAGGCGACCGACGAGGAGGGCGCGTTCCAGCGCGGCGAGACCACCTTCCGGAACTGGATCGCCGGCAGCGACGTGCCGGAGCACGTCGACGCGGAGCCGGACGAGCGCTTCCAGCCGGAGGCCGGCCGGTACCACCTGTACGTCTCGTACGCCTGCCCGTGGGCGCACCGGACCCTGCTCGCCCGGTCCCTCTTGGGCCTCGAAGACGCGATCAGCGTCTCGGTCGTCGACCCGTGGCGCGGCGAGGACGGCTGGCAGTTCAGCCCGGAGAAGGACGGCTGTACGCGGGACCACCTCCGCGACAGCGACTACCTTCGGGAGCTGTACGTCGAGGCCGACCCCGACGCCACCTGCCGGGTGACCGTCCCCGTGCTGTGGGACAAAGAGGAGGAGACCATCGTCAACAACGAGTCGCGCGAGGTCCTGCGGATGCTCTCGACCGCGTTCGCCGATCTCGGCAACGGCGCCTCGCTGCTCCCCGACGCGGACGACGACGCGACCGTCGCGGACGTCGACGAGGTGATCACGGACATCTACGAGCCGATCAACAACGGCGTCTACCGCGCCGGGTTCGCCACCTCGCAGGAGGCGTACGACGAGGCCATCGACGACCTCTTCGACGCGCTCGACCGCTACGACGATCACCTCGCCAATCAGCGGTACCTCGTCGGCGACTCCCTGACGGAGGCGGACATCTGCATGTTCACCACCCTGATCCGCTTCGATCAGGTGTACCACACGCACTTCATGTGTAACCGGAAGTTCGTCCACCAGTACGACAACCTCTGGCCGTACCTGCGCGACCTCTACCAGACGCCGGGCGTCGCCGAGACGGTGAACATGGCCCACATCAAGGAGCACTACTACACCACGCACCCCGACGTGACCCCCTCGGGCATCATCGCGCGCGGGCCCGACCTCGACTTCGAGGCCGAGCACGACCGCGAGCGGCTCGGCGGCGAGGCGCCGACGCCGGCCGCGGACGACTGAGGCGGCCGCGTCGTCGAAAGAATCGAAGGAGTAGAAAAATCGAGACGGGGCGGTCGGGTCCGCTACCCTTCCATCCCGCCGAACGAGAGGCCGTCCTCGACGGAGCGCTGGGCCGCGAAGTAGACGATCGCCACCGGGAGCGCGAACAGGTTCGCGAACGCCGCGAACCGCGTCCACGGCGTCGAGAACCGGCCCTCGGTCGCGATGTTGTACAGCTCCACCGAGAGCGGGTAGTTCTCGGGGCGCAGCAGCGTCTGCGCGATGATGAACTCGTTCCAGCCGGCCAGCCAGACGAAGATCAGGACGACGGCGAGCCCCGGCTTCGTCAGCGGGAGGATCACCTCCCGGATCGTGTCGAGGAAGCTCGCGCCGTCGACCATCGCCGCCTCCTCGTAGGAGACGGGGATGTTGTCCATGTACGTCTTCAGCAGCCACGTGTTGAACGGGATCGCCGACGCGGCGTAGAAGAGCCCGAGGACGAACAGGTTGTTCGTGAGCCCGTAGGTGCTGAACAGCGAGTACAGCGCCACGAGCGTCGCGATCGACAGGCCGGCGCCGATCTGGGTGAAGAGGACGTAGCCGTAGAGGATGCGCTTGCGGCCGACGAACTTGCGACGGGAGAACGCGTACGCCGCCGGGACGATCATCCCGAAGCCGGCCGCGAGCGTCACGCTGACGATGTAGAGGCTGTTGAACACGGCCCCGGGACCGGTCTCCGTGCCGGCCCACCGGAAGCTCACGAGCCCGTCCGCGCCGCCGAGGACCAGCTGGGGGTACCCCCAGTCGCCGTCGACGAAGAAGAAGTCAGACTCGAAGATCACCCACCGGTACGCGCCGAGGTTGTACGTCGACGGGTCCGGGAAGATGCCGCTCGTGTTGAACAGCCGCGACCCCTCCGCGAGCGACGCGGTCGTGATCCAGAACAGCGGGAACAGCAGCACGAGCACCATCGCGAGGCCGAACAGCGTCATCAGCACGCTCTTGGCCACGTCCCAGGCGCTGCGTTTCCCAGTGCGGACATCGTATATCGCCCGCTGGATCACCACGACGAACCGCTTCGGCGCGGTCGCGAGGCCGATCAGCTTCGAGCGGACCAGCCCGACCGCGCCGGCGACCAGCGCGGCCGCGGACTCGAGGGGGTTCATTCGTCACCCACCCCCTCGGCGAGGCCGCCGTAGCGCACGGCGACGTACATGAACAGCCCGACGAACCCGATCCCGACGATCAGGATCGCGGCCGACAGGCCGAACTGGTTGAACGTGATCGCCTCGCGGTAGCCGTACACGATGATCAGCTCGTTCTGTCTCGACGGCCCGCCCTGGTTGAACACCCACGGGATCAGGAACTGCTGGAACGACGTCGCGGCCGTGAGGATCGACGCGAACAGCACCGGCCCCTTGATCGCGGGCAGCGTCACGGTCCGGAACCGCTGGAGCGCCCCCGCGCCGTCGACCATCGCGGCCTCGTGGAGCGACTTCGGCACGTCCTGGAGGGCGCTCACGATGATGATCACCATGAACGGGTACGCCAGCCACACCTCGGTGGTGACGTACGCGAAGAACGCCTCCCAGCGGCCGCTGAGGAACCCGATGGGCACGTCGAAGAGCAGGGCCTGCGGGGCCGACAGCGACGACATCACGTCGTTGTACCGGCCCAGGATGGTGTTGAACACGCCGAAGCGCGCGTCGCTGAACATCCCGCGCCAGACGGTGATCGTGAAGATGCCGGGGAACCCCAGCGGGACGATCACCGCGGCGCGCATGTAGCGCTTGCCCGCGACCCGCACGTGGTTCAAGAGGAGAGCGATCCCCACGGCGAGGATCACCTTGATCACGAGCGAGACGGCGACGAACAGCCACGTCGTCGTCATCGACGTCCAGAACTGCGAGTCGCCGATCAGCTGGACATAGTTCGCCAGCCCGATCAGCTCGGCGCCGCCGCCGATCACCGACCCGGCGAACGTCGCGTCGGTGAGGGAGATGTAGAAGAGGTAGAAGATCGGGTACAGCATGAAACTCGAGAAGAGCAGCACGCCGGGCGCGACGAGGAGCAGCCCCCAGTCGCGACTGGAGAACGGCAGCGCCGACCGCAGGCGCGCCAGTCCGCTCACGCCGGTTCCGGGTTGCGAAGAGGCCATCGCTCCGGGCGGTGCCTACAGCGCCTCCCGGATCTCGGAGGCTGCCTGGTCGAGCGCGGCGTCGCTGTCCTGCTCGTCGTTGAAGACGCGCTCCAGCGCCTCCGTCACGGGCGTCCAGACGCTGTCCATGTCCGGGTGCGTCGGGATCGGGACGCCGTGGTCGACCTGCTGGGCGAACGCCTGGACCTCCGAGGAGAGGTCGCCGTTGCCCACCACGTCGGCCAGGACGGGGATGTACCCCTGCTCGGCGGCGTTGGTCTGGATGATCTCCTCGTTGGTGGTGTACCACTCGGCGAGGCCGGTCGCCGCGTCGACCGTGGACTGGTCGGCGTCGGCCAGCATCGACGAGAAGTAGAACAGCTGGATGCCCGAGTAGGTGCGCGGGTGGTTCCCGTCGATGGTCGGCAGCGTCGCGACGCCGAGGTTCTCGATCGAGTCCTGGAGGTTCCCGAGCTCCCACGGGCCGTTGATCGCGAACGGCGCGAGGCCGTCCGCGAACGCGACGATCTGCGACTCGTAGCCGGGGTCGGCCGGGACGTACTGCGACACCGTCTCGAGGGCGTCGATCCCGCGCTTACACGCGTCGCTGTCGACGCCGACCTCGAGGTTCTGCTCGTCGAAGATGTTCCCGCCGTACGCCTGGAGGAACCCGCTGGCGAAGTACGGGTCCGTCACGGGGTACGAGAGGCCGTACTGGCCGTTCTCGGGATCGTGGTGCTCCTCCATGATCGAGACCATCTCCTCTAGGGTCTCCGGCGGCTCGTCGACCATGTCCTCGTTGTAGAACAGCGTGACGGTCTCGGAGGCGAACGGGAGCCCGTAGAGCCCGTCGTTGAACTGCGCGGCCTCGCGCGCCGCCTGCGTGTAGCTGTCGAGCGAGACGTCGACGTCGTCGCTCGCGTCGTAGAGGAACGGCGGGTCCTCGCGGACCGCGAACCGACCGACCCAGTCGTGCGCCCAGATCCACGAGTCGGGGCCGTCGCCGGCCGGGATCGCGGTTTCGAGCTGCTGGTCGAGCTCGCCGCCGGGCGCCTCCTTGTTGATGGTGTTGCCCGTCTCCGACTCGTACTGGTTGATGTACTCGGTGATGGCCTCGTCCTCGGCGTCGGAGAGGTCCGTCCACAGCCGCGCGGACCCGGTGTTCCCGCCGTCGGAACCGTCGCTTCCGTCCGACCCGTCGGAGCCGTCCGACCCGTCGGAGCCGTCACCGCCGTCGCCGCCGTCGCCGCCAGTGCTGATACAGCCCGCGAGCCCCGCGAGCGCAGTCGTTCCCCCCATCGCCTTGAGCAGCGTTCTACGTTTCTCGTTCATGTGGCCAGAACAAATGATGAATTATATTTTCATACATTTAGTGTTTGGGGTACGTTCCGATCGATCGGGATCGATCCGCGTCGACCGAGTCGTTCGACGATCGACTCGACCGATTCGAAAGAGCGGTTTCCGCTCGGGAGGGCCGGTTTCGGCCGGTTCTGCCAGGGTGACCGAGTCGGACGGGCAGAGTGCGAATATTTGAGAAGAGATTATTCACCATATATCAGGAAAACAGCAAAGAACTCATATGCCAGCGGACCGGTCTTCAGGGAAATGGCACGCGTCACGCTCGACACGCTCCGGAAGGAGTTCGACCGAGGAACCATCGTCGCCGTCGACGACCTGGACCTGGAGATCGACGACGGGGAGTTCGTGACCGTGGTCGGGCCGTCGGGGTGCGGGAAGACGACCACGCTCCGGATGGTCGCGGGGCTCGAAGAGCCGACCTCCGGCACCGTCAGCTTCGACGACGAGGACGTCACCGACATCCACGCGAAGGAGCGCCCGGTCGCGATGGTGTTCCAGAACTACGCGCTGTACCCCCACAAGACGGTCCGCGAGAACATGGCGTTCGGGCTCAAGATGAGCACGGACATGACGAAGGAGGAGCGCCACGAGCGCGTCCGCGAGATGGCCGAGATGATGGGCATCGAGGACCTGCTCGACGACAAGCCCGACGAGCTCTCGGGCGGGCAGAAGCAGCGCGTCGCGCTCGGCCGCGCCATCGCGCGCGAGCCCGAGGTGTTCCTCTTCGACGAGCCGCTCTCGAACCTCGACGCGAAGCTCCGCACGGAGATGCGCGCCGAGATCCAGAAGCTCCAGAAGGAGTTCGGCGTCACGGCGATGTACGTCACCCACGACCAGGAGGAGGCGATGACGATGGGCGACCGCCTCGCCATCCTGAACGACGGGGAGCTCCAGCAGGTCGGCGCCCCCACGGAAGTGTACCAGAACCCGGTCAACGAGTTCGTCGCCGGCTTCATCGGCTCGCCGTCGATGAACTTCCTCGACGTCGACGTGGAGACCGACGGGACGACGGCGACGATCCGGGACGAGGCGTCCGGGCTCGCGTTCCCGCTCAGCCGCGACTACGTCGCGGGCCACGACCTCGAGAGCGGCCCGTACACCCTCGGCGTCCGCCCCGAGAACATCGAGGTCGTCGAGCAGCCGACGGGCGAGGAGACCCTCACGGCGACCGTCGAGGTCGTCGAGCCCATCGGCTCCGACAACTACGTCCACCTCGACGTGAGCGAGGACTTCCTCGCGCGGTCGCCCGCGGACGTCCAGCCCGAGGCCGGCGACGAGGTCGGCGTCACCTTCGACGAGGCGGACCTCCACCTGTTCGACCCCGAGACCGGCGAGGACGTGTTCCTGACCGAGGAGGAGATCGCGGCCGCGGTCGCTTAGGGAGGGTCGAGTTTCGGAGCGGGCGGCGGCGTGTGAACCGATCGTTCGTACTTTCTCGCTGAATCCGAGACGGACATCGTGAGTTCCGCTGCTCGGTGGGGACCCGCCGTTTCGGCAGTGAACACCGCCAAATCCTCGGCCGCGACGACTCGATGCGCTCGGAGGCGCGCGCCACCGCGGATTTGTATACAGATCGAGCCGCGTCGCGGCGAGCCGTCCGTCTCGCGTCGCCGCCGACAACGGCTTGAAGTGCGCGCTCGTCGGACGGTCCGTAAGCATGGAGCCGCCAGACATCGAGCGGTTGGACGAGCGGACCGTCCAGCGGATCGCGGCCGGCGAGGTCGTCGAGCGCCCCGCGAGCGTCGTGAAAGAGCTGGTCGAGAACAGCCTCGACGCGGGCGCGAGCCGCGTGGCGGTGTCGGTCGAGTCGGGCGGCACCGATGGGATCCGCGTGCGCGACGACGGCGTCGGCATCCCCGAAGACCAGTTGGACGCCGCCGTCGCGGAGCACGCCACCTCGAAGATCGGCGACATCGAGGACCTCGACCGCGGCGTCGGCACCCTCGGCTTCCGCGGCGAGGCCCTGTACACCGTCGGCGCCGTCTCCCGGCTCACCGTCCGCTCGCGCCCCCCGGACGCCGAGGCCGGCGCGGAGATCACCGTCGAGGGCGGCGAGGTCGGCGAGGTCCGCCCGGCGGGCTGTCCCGCGGGCACGACCGTCGAGGTCGACGACCTCTTCTTCAACACGCCCGCCCGCGAGAAGTTCCTCAAGCGGACGGCGACGGAGTTCGACCACGTGAACACGGTCGTGACGAGCTACGCGCTCGCGAACCCGGACGTGGCGGTCTCGTTAGAACACGACGGCCGCGAGACGTTCGCGACCGAGGGGAACGGCGACCTCCGGTCGGCCGTCCTCGCCGTCTACGGCCGCGAGGTCGCCGAGTCGATGATCGACGTGGACTGGACGCCCGAGGGGAGTGAGGCGGACGGGACGGCCGACGCCGACGGCGCCCCGGTCAAGCGCGTGACGGGGCTCGTCTCGCACCCCGAGACGGCGCGCTCGACGCGCGACTACCTCTCGACGTACGTCAACGGGCGGTACGTCACCGCGAGCGCGCTCCGCGAGGCGACCCTCGACGCCTACGGCGGCCAGCTGGCCCCCGACCGCTACCCGTTCGCCGTCCTCTTCGTCGAGGTCCCGGCCGGCGACGTGGACGTGAACGTCCACCCGCGCAAGCTGGAGGTCCGCTTCGACGAGGAGCCGGCGGTCCGCTCGGCGGTCGAGACGGCCGTCGAGGACGCCCTCCTCGACCACGGGCTGATCCGCTCGACGGCGCCCCGCGGGCAGTCGGCGCCCGACGAGACCGCGGTCGTCCCGGAGACGCCCGACTTCGAGGCCGTCGGGGGCGCGGACACCGACCACGAACGCGCCGCGCGCGAGGGGCGCGAGCCGGCGACCGAGTCCGCGGCGTCGGGCGACCCGACGGACGCCGGAGACGGCTCAGACAGCGCTCGCTACGGCGAGATCCCCCGATCCGACGAGGGTAGCGCCTGGGCTGACGAGGACGCCACCCGATCCGACGATGACACCGACCGGGCCGACGCCGACGCGGCCGAGGGCGACGACGACCCGTCGGCGCCGACCGAGCTGGACCCCGCGGACGACGCGGCGTGGTCGGTCGACGGGCTGAGTGGCGAGGGCGCGTCGACGGACGGACCGGCCGGGGAACAGACGGATTCCGGGCGCACCGACGCGGGCGGCGACGCGCGCCCGTCCCCGCGAAGCTGGCAGTCGGACCCCGCGGACCGCGACGCCGAGTCGACGACGGAGACCGACGAGGTCGCGGGGGCGACCGGCGACGCCGCGGAGACGCTGACCGACGCGGGCGACCGGGACCTCGATTCGCCGGACGGCGGGTCGCAGTCCGGCGCTCCGTCTGTCGGCGACGGACCCGACCGCGCCGCGGCGGCGGGCGGCGAGGAGGAGAACCGGTCCCTCGCGGACAAGTCGTCGCCGTCTCCGCGGGCGCGCTCCGCGACGCGGCAGCGGACCCTCGGCGGCGAGGGGACCGAGCGCGAGCGCGAGTTCGACTCGCTGCCCTCGCTGCGGGTGCTGGGACAGCTCCACGAGACGTACGTCGTCGCCGAGGCGCCCGACGGGCTGGTGCTGATCGACCAGCACGCGGCCGACGAGCGGGTGAACTACGAGCGGCTGAAGTCGGTGTTCGCGGACGGCGCGGACGCGCAGGCGCTCGCGGAGCCGGTCCGCATCGAGCTGACGGCGCGCGAGGCGGCGCTGTTCGAGGAGTTCGTCGACGACCTCGCGGGGATCGGGTTCCGGGCCGAGCGCGCGGGCGACCGCGAGGTCGCGGTGACCGCGGTCCCCGCCGTCTTCGACGCCGCGCTCGACCCCGACCTCCTGCGTGACGCGCTGTCCGCGCTGGTCGACGACGCCGCCGCGGGCGACGAGCCGGTCGCCGACGCGGTCGACGAGCTGCTCGCCGACCTCGCCTGTTACCCCTCAGTCACGGGGAACACCTCGCTCACCGAGGGACGGGTCGTCGACCTCCTCGACCGGCTCGACGCCTGCGAGAACCCGTACGCCTGCCCGCACGGGCGCCCGGTCGTGATCCGGCTCGACCGCGAGGAGATCGGGTCGCGATTCGAGCGCGACTACCCGGGCCACGGCGGGCGACGCGCGGAGTAGCGTCCGCCGGGAGCGACCCTGACGAGGCGGGGACGCGGAGCCCGACTCGCCCCCGATCCGAATATCACGGTTGATACCAGCGGGCCGCCGTTTAACACGTTGGTTTTCGTGATAGATCGTATGCCGATCGCAGCGGTAAAAGACAGCTACGGGGTGAAACTGGGGGTCGGGTACGTCGCGACGGGGGCGTTCATCGTCGCCGTCGGCGTGGTCACGAACGACGCGAACGCGACGGTCGTCGCGGCCGTCGCCGGCCTGTTGACCTTGGGCTCGATCAACGCGGCCGAGACGATCGCCAGCGTCACGGAGATCGGCGCGCAGACGCGGCGCGTCGCGAACGGCGACATCGACCGCGAGGTACGGTCGACACGAACTGACGAGTTCGGCGAGCTGGCGGGCTCCATCGAGGAGATGCGGGTCTCGCTGAAGGACCGGCTCGCGGAGATGGAGCGGACGCAGGACGAGCTCGAAGACGCGCGGGCGGAGGCGACGGAGATGGCCGAACGGTACCGCCGGACGGCCGACCGCTACGCCGAGGTGATGGAGGAGGCGGCGACCGGCGACCTCACGCGCCGGGTCGACGTCGACGCGAGCGACGAGAGCCTCGCGACCGTCGGGGAGTCGTTCAACCGGATGATGGACGACCTCCAGGCGACCGTGGAGACGGTCCGGGAGATGGCCGACCGCATCGAGGCCGACGCCGGCGAGATGGCGGAGATGAGCAACGAGGTCGAACAGCGCGTCGCCAGCGCGACCGGGAGCGCGACGACGATCCGGGGACAGGCGAGCGACCAGCGCGCGGAGCTGGAGTCCATCGCCGCCGACGTCGAGAACATCAGCGCCTCGGCCGAGGAGATCGCGGCGACCGTCGACGACCTGTCGGACCGGAGCGAGGCGGTCGCGGCGACGAGCGACGACGCGCGAAGCTCCTCCCAGAGCGCGCTCGACGAGATGGCCGAGGTCGAGTCGGAGGCCGAACGCGCCGTCGACCGAGTCGAGCGGCTCCAGGAGGGGATGGACGAGATCACCGAGATCGTCGACATCATCGGCGAGATCGCCGAGCAGACCGACATGCTCGCGCTGAACGCCTCGATCGAGGCGGCCCGCGCGGACGGATCGGGCGACGGGTTCAGCGTGGTCGCCGAGGAGGTGAAGGGGCTCGCCGAGGAGACGCAGTCGCGCGCGAACGAGATCGACGAGATGATAGACGAAATCGCCGACCAGACCGAGGAGGTGACGGTGTCGATCCGCTCGACGCAGGAGCGCGTCCAGAACGGGACCGACACCGTCGAGTCGACGCTCTCCGACATCGAGTCGATCGCCGACTCCGTCGACGAGATCAGCGGGTCGCTCGCGGAGATCCGCCGGACGACCGCCGACCAGGCGAACACGGTACAGGACACGGCGGAGTCCGTCGACGAGATCACGGAGCTCAGCACTGAGACCGCCGAGACGGCCGAGGAGACGGCGGCGGAGATACAGGAGGGACAGTCGGTCGTCGAGGACGTGTCCGACTCGCTGCGCGAGTTCCAGACCGACGCCGTGACGACGCTCCAAGACCGCGTCGCGGCCTTCACCGTCGAGGGGAGCGACGCCGGGACCGGTGGCCCGGCCGCCGAGGGCAGCGCCGGCCGCTCGCGGGCGACGACCGACGGGGGTGCGCGATGACGGGCGCCGTCACCGCCGCGTACTGGATCGCGGCCGTCGGCTTCCTCGTCGGCCTCGGGATCACGGCGGCGCTGTACGCGAACCTCAACGAGTCGGAGCACCGCGGCCGACTGGCGGCGCTGGCGGTGATCCCCGGGTTCGCCGGGCTCGCGTACGTCGGGATGGCGCTCGGAGTCGGGACCGTGACGGTGAACGGGAACGAGCTGGTCGGGCTCCGCTACGTCGACTGGATCGTCACCACGCCGCTGCTCGTCGGGTTCATCGGCTACGTCGCCGGCGCGTCGCGCCGCGCCATCGCGGGCGTGATGGTCGCCGACGCGCTGATGATCGCGTTCGGGGCCGGCGCGGTCGTCGCCGGCGGGACGCTCAGGTGGGTGCTGTTCGGCGTCTCGGCGCTGTTCCACGTCACGCTGTTCGCGTACCTGTACGTGATATTCCCGCGGTCGGTCCCCGACGACCCGATGCAGCGGGGGCTGTTCAGCCTGCTGAAGAACCACGTCGGGCTGCTGTGGCTCGCGTACCCGTTCGTCTGGCTGATGGGCCCGTCGGGGATCGGCTTCACCGGCGCGGTGGGCGCCGCGCTGACGTACGCCTTCCTCGACGTGCTGGCGAAGGTGCCGTACGTCTACTTCTTCTACGCGCGGCGGCAGGCGTTCACCGACGTGGTGTCCGCCGCGGCCGCGGACCGCGACGGCGCGGCCCCGTCGCTCGGCGACGAGACGCCGACCGGGGCCGACTGAGGCCTCGCGGGGGCCTCGCGCCCCCCGACCGGTCGAGGCACCCCCGACGACGGCGACCGCAGAGAGGTACGTTTTAGGCGACTGCGACGGACCCAGCGGTATGGAACGCGTAGCGATCGTCGGCGCGTCGATGACCCGGTTCGGGCAGCGCGACGCCTGGGTGCGGGAGCTGCTGGCGGAGGCGGGCGCGGCCGCGCTCGACGACGCCGGCGTCGACGGCGACGACCTCGATCACCTGTACGTCTCGAACATGGCCAGCGGCGAGTTCGAGGGGCAGACCGGCGTCCCGAACGCCCTCGCCCACGACCTCGCCGCGCAGCCGGCCTACACCGCGCGGGTCGACCAGACCTCCTCGTCGGGCGGCGCGGGCGTGTACGCCGCGTGGCAGTCGGTCGCGTCCGGCGCGAGCGACCTCACGATGCTCGTCGGCGGCGAGAAGATGACCCACCGGACGACCGCGGAGGCGACCGACGTGATCGCGTCGCTCACGCACCCGGTCGAGTACAAGCACGGCGTGACGCTCCCCTCGTTCGCGGGGCTCACCGCGCGGCTCTACCTCGACGAGTACGACGCGCCCCGCGAGAGCCTCGGGAAGGTCGCGGTGAAGAACCACAGGAACGGCGTCGACAACCCGCACGCGCAGTTTCAGAAGGAGGTCGACCTCGACACCGTCCTCGACTCGCCGGTCGTCGCCGACCCCCTCCGGCTGTACGACTTCTGTCCGATCACGGACGGCTCGGCGGCGCTCGTGTTCTGCCCCGAGTCCGTCGCCGAGGAGTACGCGCCGGACGGCAGCTACGCCGTGATCAGCGGGATCGGCGGCGCGACCGACACCCACGTCGTCCACGAGCGCGCGGACCCGACGACGATGGGCGGGGTCGTCGACTCCTCCGAGGTCGCCTACGAGATGGCCGGCATCGGTCCGGACGACGTGGACGTGGCGGAGCTCCACGACATGTTCACCATCCTGGAGTTCCTCCAGAGCGAGGACCTCGGCTTCTTCGAGAAGGGCGAGGGGTGGAAGGCGGTCGAGGAGGGCGTCACCGACCGCGACGGCGACCTGCCGATCAACACCTCGGGCGGACTCAAGTCGAAGGGCCACCCCCTCGGGGCGAGCGGCGTCGCGCAGGTGTACGAGATATTCAAGCAGGTCACGGGCGACGCCGGTCCGCGACAGGTCGAGGCCGACACGGGCCTCGCCTGTAACGTCGGCGGGTTCGGGAACTGCGTGACCACCACCATCCTGGAGGGAAGCCAATGAGCGACAACGAGACGACCGACGGCGAAGACGGGGCATCGCCCGGCGAGGAACCGACCTTCGAGGCGGCGGAGTACGCGGACGGGGCGGTCACCTACCCGCCCCACACCGTGAGCCCGGACGGCGCCGAGCGCGTCGGGACGGTCGACCTCCGCGAGTACGAGGGCCGGGTCGTCACGTGGACGACCTCGACCGCGACGCCGCCGGGCGTCCGCGAGCCCAACACCCTCGCCATCGTCGAGTTCGAGATGGGCGACGACTACGACGGGCCGCCGGTCCGCGCGCTCGGACAGGTAGCTGAGCGGGGCGACGCGGGAGCCGGCGACGACGGGGGGGCCGAGGATGGCGAGCAGTTCGACGTCGCCATCGGCGACCGCGTCGAGCCCGTCCACGCCGGCGAACTGCGCGAGCCGGGAGCCGGCATCCGCGAGCCGGAGAGCCAGGACTGGGACGGGTTCCGGTTCCGCCCGGTCGAGTAGCGGTCCCCTCTCGGGCGGCACGAACTCAGGCACGGAACCGCGACGCGTCGCTGTCGGTGAGCGGCCCGAGCCGCTCCGCGTGGACCCTGTCGAGCGTGTAGACGTCCGGGCGGTACCGTATCTCCTCGGTCACGCCGTGAGCGTCCCGGAGCCGGCGCCGCACCCGGTCGACGTCCGCGCGGTCGAAGTAGTTCGGAGTGAACACCAGCACCGCGTGAGCGGTCTCGCCGAAGGCCTCGCGGCCGGCGCGGGTCGTGACCTTCGCGTCCCAGAACCGGCCGGCCGCGACGTCCTCGACCACGCCCTCCCAGAAGTCGTCGACCGCCGCCGCGGGGCGCTCGACGAGCCACTTCCCGCTCAGGTACGTCGTCTCCAGCGCGAGGCGGTCGGCGTCGCGGACCGTCTCGGGGTCGGTCGGGAGCGCGTCCGCCCGCGCCCGGTCGACCCCCGGCAGGTCGGCCTCGGTCGTCGCGGCTGGTCGGATCACATCGTGAGTCGGGAAGTAGGCGTCGCGGGCCTGTCGCGGGAACCCGGTCACGTGCTTGACCCGGAGCCAGTGCCACCCGGCCTCGTCGATCGCGGTCGGCGACCGGTCGGTGACCATGGCGTCGGTTCGGCGCCGCGGGTGAAAACGATCCCGTCCGTCGCGACGCGGACGAGGGCTCGCGGCGCTCAGACCCGTCGGTAGTCGCCGAGCCGCGTCCCGTCGAGCAGGTACGCGTCGGCGGCGGGCAACGCGGCGGGGAGGTACGGCGCGAGGAACGACTGCCCCTCGACGTTGACCCAGGTCCCGCCCGAGCGTTCGTTGAACGCGGGGAAGACGACGAGTTCCGGCGAGTCGGCCGCGCGGTCACCCTCGTCGCCCGACTCGGTGAACGCCGCGGGGTCGAACTCCCCGCGGAGCCACGCGCGCTCGACGCGCGAGCCGCCGACGGCGTCCTCCAGCCGCACCTGCGGGTGCTCGTGGCCGGTACACACCACGTCGGCGTCGAGGAGGTCGGGGGCCGGCCACGTGTGGCCGTGGCAGACGCCGACGGCTCCCGGGGAGTCGCCGAGCAGCCCGCCCTCGGGATCGATCACGTCGAGGTCGTCCGCGAACGCCGCCGCGACGCCCGCGTCGTGGTTCCCCTCGACGAGCGTCATCGGGACGCGGTCGGTGACTGCGCGGACCAGCGTCTCCAGTTCCTCGCGCTCGTCGCCGTCGGGCGCGCCGATGCGGTGCGCGAGGTCGCCGAGGACCACGAGCCGGTCGGCGTCGGTCTCGGCGATCAGCCCGCAGAGCCGCTCGCGGCGCGCGTCGGCGCGGGAGTCCAGTTCGACGCCGCGCTCGTAGCGCAGGCCGACCTCGATGCCGGCGTGAACGTCGGCGACGAGCAGCGCGCGCTCGCCGCCGAGGTCGGCCACGGCGGCCGGCTCGCCGACGACCGGCTCCACCCGCGCCATCAGATCGGCTTGAGCAGCCCGTCGCCGGGCTCGTAACACTGCCCGCTCATCAGCGCGTCCTGGATGGCGTCCTCGACCGCGCCGGGGTCGACGCCGTGGTTGTCGGCGACGCGCTCGACGACCGCCTCGCGGGGCGCGCCGTCGCCGTCGTCGAGGTCGCCCATCGCCGCGACCGCGGCGGCTTCGAGGTCGACATCCTCGTCGGCCTCGGTCGCGTCGGCCTTGTCGTCCTCGGTCGGTTCGGCGGCCTCGGTCGCCGGGTCGGCCGGCTCGCTCTCCTCGGTCGCGGCGCCGGTCGCCTCGTCCGCGGCCGCCGCGGGGTCGTCGACCGGTTCCTCGGCGAGGTCCTCGGGGTCCGGCACGTCGATGTCGGCCTCGCCGGGCTCGTCGACCTCGGTGCCGGTCGCGAAGTCGGTGCCGAACTCGGACTCGATCTCCTCGCGCTCCTCGTCGTCGAGCTGGTACATGTCGTCGGCGTCGGCGTCCGGGTCGAGGTCCGCGGTCGCGTCCGCCTCGCTCCCGTCGTCGAACGCCACGTCGCCGCCGGCGTCGAAGTCGCCGAGCCCGCCGTCGTCGGACCCCGCGTCGGCCGCCGCCGCGTCCGCGTCGTTCGCGTCATCGATCGATTCGGGATCGGCGGTCGAAGCGGACGCCGGCCCTGCCGCGTCGTCCGTCGGCGGCCCGGCGGCGTCGGTCGACGCCTCGGTCGAGTCGCCAAGAGAGGAGTCGGTCTCGGTGGACGACGAGTCGTCGTCGACGGTTGCCCCGGAATCGGCGGTTGTCCCGGAGTCAGCGGTCGCCCCGGAGTCGGCGGTCGATTCCGGCTCAGCGTCCGGGTCCGACTCCGCGCTCGGGTCGGCGTCGCTCGCGCCGGGAGACGGTTCCGCCTCGGGGGCGCTCGCCTCGCTCGGGGTTCGGTCGGTATCGGTCGTCGCCGCCGGCTCGGCGACCGTCACGTCGGTCTCCGGGAGCGGACCGAGCGCGGCCTCGCCGCCCTCGTCGGGGGCGAGGTCGAGGGCGCGGACCTCGTCGCGGTCGCCCGCGATCATCTCCAGGGCGTCGACCGCGAGCCGGCGGACCGCCTCGGCGTAGGCCGCGGTGGTGCCGTAGTGGTCGATGGCTTTCGGGATCCCGGCGGCCAGCGGGGCGGGGGCGCCGCCCGCCTCCAGCGCCGCGCGGAGGTCGTCGCCCCGCAGGTCGGAGTCGAGCGCCCGCGCGAACACCGCGAGGCGGTCGAGCGTCGCCTCCGCGGCGGAGACGACCCAGCGGTCGCGGGTGTCGGCGTCGACCTCGTTGAGGCTCTCCGGGCGGACGGAGGTGAACACGCGGTCGGAGTCCTCCGGCTCGAAGGTGCGGGCCTTCCCGGTGAGCGCGACGAACGCCGGCGGGTCGGCGCGTTCGAGGAACGTCTGCGCCTCGGGCTGGTACTGGCCCGCGTAGGTGACGAACGCGCCGGAGGGGTCGACGACGCGGCCGCGCCGCGTCTCGTCGTTGACGCGCTCGACTTCGGTGAGCACGCCGGCGGTGAACAGGCGGTTCACGCGCGCGCCGGTCGGGGTGACGACGTAGTTCGGGGCGCGCTCCTCGTTGCTCTCGGAGTACGACAGCGAGGCGTCGTCGAACTCCGCGGCGAACACCCGGTAGGCGACCTCCCGCGTGCCCGGCCCGTCGTCGCTCATTCGCCCACCTCCGCGAGCGCGGCGCGGGCGTGCTCGGCCGGGTCGTCGTCGGCGAGCGCGAACTCGACCGCGTCGAGGGTGGCGCCGTAGTCGTCGACCGAGAGGTTCCCGCGGACGCGGTAGGCGCGTCCGACGAGCGAGTCGGCGATGTCGTCGGCGACGACCTGCTTGTCCATCGCGTCCTTCGCGGCTTCGAGGGCGTCGTCGAGCCCGCCGCCGTACACCTCGGCGGTGAGCTCGTCGTCGAGGACGACGGTGACGGTGTCGGTGCCGTCGTCGAGGATGGCCTTCACGCGCAGGTCGTCCTCGCCGTCCACGTCGCCGTGGCTCCGGCACTGACCGTTCTGGACGACGCGACCGCACTCGGGGCAGCGCTCGATGAGCCCGGAGCCGTCCCGGACCTCCAGCACGTTCCCGACGACCTCGACGTCGAACATGCCGCCGGAGCCGACCGCGTCGGCGACCGACAGCCGGGGTGCGTCCTCGGCGACCTCGACGGGGTCGGGGAGCGGCGTCACCGTCGAGAACTCCGTGAGGTTGATCGAGGGGACGCCGCGGAACTCCCGGACGTACACGTCCTCGATACGGAGGTCCGCGCCGACCGTTATCTCGGAGCGGGGCTGCCAGTCGGTGAAGGGGAGCTTCGCCGTCTCGTCGCCGACGACCCCCTCCAGGATCTCCGTCTCGCCGTCGCGGCCGGAGATGGTCTTCTCGTCGACCTCCAGCACGCGGACCTCGACGTTGCGGCCGCGGTCGCCGGCCGCGATGTCGACGAGGCTCCGGTCGCCGCCGACCTCGCGGTCGACCTCGACGGGCTCGTCGGCGATGGCGACCGTCGTCGAGTCGTTAAGGTTGAGCTCCGGCTCCCCCTCCCACTCGCGGACGCCGGCGTTGCCGATCGTCAGCGAGTCGCCCGGCTCGAAGCCGAAGTCCTGCCACGCGGTGTAGGAGATGACGCCGGTCTCGTCGGCGACCTCCCCCTCGCGGATCGTGAGGTCGTCGCCCTGGTATCGGATGGTGCGCGTCCCCTGCGTCAGCACGCGGACGGTGACCGTCACGCCGTCGTTCTCGGTGGTTATCTCGCCCACGTCGACGGCGTCGGGCGTCGGCGACGACCCGCCGCCGCCCCCGCCGTGCTTCCGGCGGACGCTCTGTTTCGCCTCGTCGATGGGGACGCTGTACTCCAGTAGGTTCTGTAGGTCGGCTTTGACCTCCTCTTTGTCGACGCCGAGGTCGGAGGCGAGCTCCTCGGCATGGCTGTTGACGTCCATCGAAGCGAGGTTCGGCGCGGCCGCACAAAAGGATTCACACCGTTCGAGCCGGCGGCGGACGGGAGCGCGGCGTCCGCGACTGCCGATGAGATCGCGGCGTCCGCGACGGCCGATGGGATTACAGCGCCCGCGACGGCCGGTAGGGCTAAACCGCCCCCGTCCGCAACGTGGGGCATGGACGAGATCGACGTCGACGCGCGGATCACCGACGACCGCACGGTCATCGACGTGACGGGCACGAGGGACGTCGCCGTCGTCGTGCGGTCCGCGGACGGCGAGCGGATCTACCTCCCGCCCGAGGGGTTCGACGACCCGGTCGGCGGATCGCCGTACACCTCGCCGTATCAGGGCGCCGGCGCCGGCGGCGAGGAGAGCCCGTACGGCGGGACGACCGGCAGCACGCGCGGCGTGATGGAGACCGCGGACGGCTTCCGGGTCACGCACCCGCAGCCGGCGACGGAGTTCGACGTGTATCGGGGCGACGAGGACTGAGCCCGCCGCGGGCGGCGGACGGGCGGGGACTAGACCGGGGGTTCAGGCGACGTCTTCGTACACGGCGAGCGTGTCCTCGGCCACGTCCAGCCACTCGCGGCGCTCGTACTCCGGCGGCTCCTCGCGGTCGAGCGCCTCGATGAGCCCGTCGACGATCGACTCCGAGTCCGTCGCGACCTCGACGAGGCAGCCGTCGGGGAGCACCTCCGCGACGCCGGACGGGGTGGCGACGACCTGCGTCCCGGCCTCTAACGCCTCCGTGATCGTGATCCCGAACGGCTCCGCGTACGACGGCGAGACGAACGCGTCCGAGGCGGCGTAGTAGTCGCCGAGCTCCGCCTCGGGGACGTAGCCGACGAACTCGACGCGGTCGTCGATGCCGAGCAGCTCCGCGAACCGCTTGAGCTGGTCGGTCTGGTGGCCGGAGCCGCCGACGACGAGCGTCACGTCGCGGCGGCGCAGCTTCTTGACGGCGTACAGGAGGTGGGAGATCCCCTTCTGGTCGGTGTGGCGGCCGACGAAGAACAGCATCTCGCCGTCGATGCCGAGGTCCTCGCGCACGTCCTTGCCGGAGAACGTCGGCGTCGAGAAGCCGTTGTACACGACCCGCGAGTCCGCGTCGTACAGCTCCCGGATGTCCGAGCGGACGATCTCGCTGACCGCGATGTTCGTGTCGGCGGCGTTCGCGAGGCGGCGCTCGGTCTCGACCTCGCGGCTCGGCGGGTCGATGTTGCGGTCGCTCGCCAGCGAGTGGAACGAGGAGACCCAGGTGGCGTCGGACGCGCGGGCGGCGGCGCGGCCGGGGCCGTACCCGAACCAGTCGTGCGTGTGGATCACGTCGTGGTCGGGCGCGAGCTCGGCGAAGCGGTCGGAGAGCTCGCCGACGCGCGCCGCGACGTCGCCCTCGCCGGTCTCGACGGGTTCGAGGCCCGGCTCGTCGTCGGGGGCGAACTCCGCGGGCAACACCAGGGTGACCTCGACCCCGAGTTCGTCGCGGAGCCCGGTGAACAGTTCCCCTACGTGGACGTCGAGCCCGCCGGTGATGTTCGGCGGGAACCCCCACCCCAGCATGAGTACGCTCGGCGGCATACACCCTCGTTTCTGGAGTCACCACTTAGGTATGCCCCTCGTGGCGTGGGAGAACGGAGAGACGGCGGGCGAGGAGAGGAGTCGGCGGGGGACGCTGTCGGATCGCGCTCAGGCCGCGCGGACCGCGTCGCGCAGCGCGTCGGTGCGCTCGGTGATCGAGCCGGCGGCGTCCGCGAGCA
Source organism: Halorubrum sp. SS7 (assembly GCF_005435055.1). Classification (NCBI taxonomy): domain Archaea; kingdom Methanobacteriati; phylum Methanobacteriota; class Halobacteria; order Halobacteriales; family Haloferacaceae; genus Halorubrum; species Halorubrum sp. SS7. Next base: position 2,632 of record NZ_SGXV01000015.1, on the reverse strand, counting down.
CGTCGAGCGGGTCGCCCTCCTCGGCCTTGACCGTGAGGACGGGCTCGGTCTGCCCCCCGGACTGCTCGGGGTTCATGTCGTAGGTCGCGGCCGCGACGTCGTCCGACTCCAGCAGGGCGCCCTTCAGCACGTTCATGAACGTGTGGTCCTCGCCCGCGATCTCGATGTGGAGTTCCGTGTCGGTCTTCTCGATGACCCGCAGTTCCATGTCCGAGAGGTCGGGCGAGCGGCGTTTCAAGCTTTCGTCTCCCGGATATCGCCGGATGCGGACGGGTCGCACGCACCCGGAAAGCACTTCCATCGCCCGCCGAGACGGCGGGTATGTCCGCCGATCGACCCGCGATCCGACGGTTACCGCTCGACGAGGCGGCCCTCCGCCGGTACGCGGCCGACCTGTGGCTCCCGTACAACCGGGACCTCGCCGACGCCGTGGCGGCCCACGACCTCGCCGACTGGCCCGAGGAGCGCTTCGTCGAGCGACACGTGGCGTTCGCCCGGGACCGACTGGAGGAGGCGGGGAGCCGCGGCTGGGTCGCCGCGACCGCCGGCGACGGCACGGACGACGCCGGAGTCGACCCCGCGACCGCCGACGTGACCGACCCCGCCCTCGACCTCGTGGGGCTGCTGATGACGAGCGTCGACGAGTGTCCCGACCCGTTCGACCGCCCGGACCGACTGGTGATCGGCGAGATATACGTCGCGGAGCCGTTCCGCGGCACCGGCCTCGCCGAGCGGTTCGTCGAGCGCGCGGTCGCCGACGCCCGCGACCACGGCTGCGAACAGCTCCGGCTCGACGTCGACGTCGACAACGAGCGGGCCGTGGCGTTCTACGAGCGGATCGGGTTCGAGGACTACCGCAAGCAGATGACGATGGCGGTCGACCCCGGGTGACCCCGACCGTCAGGCGGCTCCGCGAGGCGGACGTGCGGCCGCTTGTCGAGGAGCTGTGGCTGCCGTTCGCCCGGGAGATGGAGCCGGTCGCGGACCGGAACCGCCTCGCCGACGACGTGGACCTCGTCGCCGCGGGCGTGGCGCACCGCGAGGACCGCCTCGCCGACGACGAGGCGCTGACGTGGGTCGCCGTCGACGGCGGCGGCCTCGTCGGCTACGCCGCCGCGAGCGTCGAGTCGTCGGCGCCCGTGTTCGCCGCCGGCGACCGGCTCCACGTCGGCGAGCTGTACGTCCGCGAGCCGTACCGCGGCGAGGGCGTCGCCGGCGACCTCTGCGACCGGGTCGACGCGGCGGCCGCGGCCCGCGGCTGCGAGCGCGTGACGCTCGACGTGGACGCGGGCAACGAGCGCGCCAGGGCGTTCTACGAGAAGCGGGGGTTCGACGTGGCGCGGCACCGCATGGTCGACCGCGTCGACGAGAAGTGAGCCCCCGGCGCCGCCGCTGGACGGTCGATAAACGCAAAACGGGTCGCGTCGGTCGGCCGAGGGGTTACTCGTCGGCGTCGACCGCGACTTCGTCGGCGTCGACGTCGACGGACGCCTCCTCCTCGGCGGCGACCTCGCTCGGGCGCGCTTCGAGGGTCAGCTTCTGGACCTCGACGCGGCGGAGCGGGTAGATCTCCTTGGCGTCGCCGTAGATGGCCGACGAGAGGTTCCCGTCGACGATGGCGTCGACGAACGCCTCGAAGGTGCGCTCCTCGGCGGCGGCGTGGACCTTGTCGATCATCACGCGGCGGATCGCCTTCTCCTGGGAGCGGTCCGCCTTCTTCGTCGTCAGCGCGACGGGCTGGACGCGGATGCGGTAGTCGTCCGTCGTCAGCACCGTGATCGACGCCTCGACCTTCGAGGCGCCGCGGCGGACGAGCGAGCGCAGGTAGTCGCGCGTCAGCTCGTACTTGATGAACTCGGTGTACGCCGAGTCGCTGCCCACGTCGGTGATCTTGAACGTCAGCTTCGTGTTGTTCGCGTTGGAGTCGCCCGTCAGCTGGTCGAGCGTCGTCGTGATCGTGCGGCCGACGACCTGCTGGGGCTCCTCGGCGAGGGTCTCGCCGAGCTCCTGCCGGTCGAACTGTTCGGGCGCCAGCACGGTGTACCAGCGCTTCTGTTCTCTGCTCTTGGATACGGATCGTTCGCTCATGTGTCGGGTTGTGTGTCGGTGTCGGTCGTCTGCGGTTCGTCTGCGGAGTCGAGGGAGTCGGCGTTCGCGGCGTCGGCGTCCGTAGCGGCGGTCGCGTGGTCGCGTGCGCGTTCGATCACGCGGTCGGCGACGCGCAGGTTCACGAGGTGGTCGTCCAGCGTCGACTGGAGCCCGCCGGTTGTCGGCCGCTCGACCGCGCAGGCGACGACGTCGCCGTCGACGCGCGTGCGCATCGAGTCGGTCTCGTCCGGGGCGAGCGCGGCCGCGACCGTCGCGGCGTCGGCGTGCTCGGTCCGGACCGTCGCGGTCCGTGCCGCGTCGGCGTCCGGCGAGGCGTCGCACGCCATCTCAGATCGCCTCCCGAAGCGCGGCCAGTGCCGCCGTGACGTCGGCGTCGCCGGGGTCGTTCGCGTCCGTCGCGACCGAGACGCCGCCGCGTTCGGGGGTGCCCCAGCCGTCGCCGCCGACCTCGCCGGCGGCGGCCCGGCAGGCGTCGCCGAGGTCGGTCGGCTCGCCGGTCGCGTCGCCCGCTGCGCGGCCACCG
>NZ_SGXV01000157.1:0-870 GCF_005435055.1 Halorubrum sp. SS7 | reverse complement strand
AACACAACATATCGATAATCAATAGACAGCGATGGAATACAGTCACCGCTACCATGCCTACCCGACACAACAGGTAGCGGCTGAACTAGACTACCATATCGACATTCATCGCCAAGCGTACAACTACACCCTGTACGAGTACGAGAACGTGGACGCCGACGACATCGGCTCTGCGTACAAGCACCACTCCCGACTCCCCGACTGGAAAGATGAGTTCCCCGTTTTCTCGGAAGTCAACTCGAAGGCTCTACAACGAACCGTCACTCGGTTCTACCAGAATCTCACTGGACTCTCCGAGCAGAAGCAAAACGGACGCAAGGTCGGGAAGCTCAACTGGAAGTCTCCGAGAGAGTTCCAGAGTATGACGTATTCGCAGTCTGGCTTCGAACTCAAAAACACGAGTGGCAGACGCGCGACGCTCTGGCTCTCCAAAATCGGAGATATCAAACTCCGCTACCACCGCGAGATCCCTGACGAAGCAGCTATCAAAGAAGTCACAGTGAAAAAAGAGACGACCGGTGACTGGTTCATCTCTTTCGGGCTGAAAACCGACGAGGCTGACCTGCCTGAGAAACCCGACGTGGACTCGCTCAACGCGGACAATAGCGTCGGCGTTGACCTCGGCATCCTCAACTATATCCACACGTCGGACGGGACGACTGTGGACTGGATCGACCTCGAAGACGAATACGAGCGTCTGTACCGTGAACAACGCAAACTCTCACGGAAAGAACACGGGTCAAACAACTACGAAAACCAGCGCCAAGCGGTTGCGAAGGTCAAACGCCACATCCGTCAGAAGGTGCTGGACTACCAGCACAAGCTCACGATATGGCTCGTCACAGAGTACGATGCGGGGTTCGTGGAAGA
>NZ_SGXV01000156.1:0-872 GCF_005435055.1 Halorubrum sp. SS7 | reverse complement strand
GGGCCGGCGGGGCCGGCAGGGGGCACCGCGCGGGAGCCTACAGCGACGACGTGTACAGCAGCAGGCCGACGGCGACGATCGAGACCAGCAGGATCCACCCGACCATGATGGCCCCCATCTGACGGTGCGTGAGGTTCGTGCCCTCGAGTATCTCGGAGACGCCCATACGTCGCCAAACTTACTCGGGGTATATAAGCGGACTGGGTCCGGGAGGTAGCAACGGCAAGCCGGCCGATCGGCCGCTGGTCGTCACGCTGAAGCGCGGTCAGTGAGAAGCGTCGATATTCGATGGACTACTTGGTCTCCGATCTCCACCTCGACCACGGCAACGTCATCGGCTACTGCGATCGACCGTTCGGCTCGGTCGAGGAGATGAACGAGACGCTGGTCGAGCGGTGGAATCGCGTCGTCGATCCGACTGACGAGGTGTTGTACGGTGGCGACCTGACGATCCGGGATTCAGCGGGAGCCCTGTTGGACCGGCTCGACGAACTCGACGGGGAGCTCGTCTTCCTCATCGGGAACCACGACGGGACGATACTGGAGCGGTTAGACGGGGTTCAGCTCGTCGAGGAGTGCCGCTTCGAGCATCGCGGAGTCCCGTTCCACGCCGTCCATGACCCGGCAGACGGGCCGTCGAACCCGAAGGGGTGGACACTCCACGGCCACCACCACAACAATTGGCCGGATCGGTTCCCCTTCATCGACCACGACGCCCGCCGTGTGAACTTTTCCGTCGAACTGCTGGACTACCGTCCGCTGGCGTTCGATAGGCTGGTCGACTACCTGGCCCTCGGTGAGCGGTTCCCGGATCGAACCGCCGCAGAGAACGCGCTGTCGACGCAGAACTCCGCGGGAAGCGGAGTGGACTC
>NZ_SGXV01000155.1:0-874 GCF_005435055.1 Halorubrum sp. SS7 | reverse complement strand
GGTGGAAGGTGAGGGGGATTTCTCCGAGTTTTGAGAGCCACAGTCGCGTCCGACCGCCCGTGTTCTTGAGCTTGAAGCCGGATTGACTGTAGGTGAAACTGCGGTACTCGCCCGGTGCCTTCCACTTGAGCGTCCCGACGCGGTAGCCCTTCTCTTTGCGCTCTCGTAGTGTCGAGAGGTTATCGTACAGCCGTTGTACGACCTTCTGTAGTACCTTCGAGTGAACGCCTTTCAGGTCGCTCCACCACTTCTTGAGACTCGGCAGGAGCTTCTGCTCAGAGTACGCCGAGGTGTCGTCGGTGCGGTTGAGTCGGTGGAGAAAGTGGTTGTAGACCTGTCTACAGGTATCGACAGTCCACGCTAACTGTTCTTCGAGAGCGTCGGACGGTCGGAGTCGATACCTGTAGTTGTAGTTCACGAGCGTTCTTCGATGAGTTCGTCAAGTTGTCCGCGAACGAACGACGAGAGGTTAAGATGGTTCTCCTCGACCCACTCGGCTTGGTCTTCGCGGATGGTGATGTTCTTCCGCCTCACTACATACGTATTATGCGTATCTATGCGTATGGTTGTTTCGATTGCGTGGGTCTGTGGGCCGAGCGTCGAACGTGTTTGAGAACCGTGCGGCGCTGTATCCCCTCCCTACTCACTCTCTTCGCTCGTTCGTTGAGGAAGGGGCCTTAGCGCCTCAATTCAGGTAAACGGATGAATTCGCCTCGCTACCGTTGTAATCGAAAGCTGCGATTACTCCGGCCGATGAGGTGTTCTCGGGAGTCGGTGACAGGTATTCTTCGGACGGTTTGGGGACCACCCGGAGACCCGCCTTTTTGACTTGAGACGGATGGTTCTCGTTGTGTCGAGAACCGGTGAAAACGCA
>NZ_SGXV01000154.1:0-879 GCF_005435055.1 Halorubrum sp. SS7 | reverse complement strand
CGTACTTCGCTCGGCCTGATCGGTGCGCGAGGTACATAGAAATCGCTTGTGTTGTGGGTGGCGGCCACGGCGATTGTGGTCGATCCGTGGGTATCACTTCAACACGTGCCGGTTCAGTTACTCCAGAACGACGGGATCGGGACCCCGGCACACACGATGTGATATACATGAGCCGACGAACCAGTCTCAAGATCACCGACGAGCTCGAACGGCACCTCGAAAAGGCGAGCGAGACTGTGGCGAGCGGTCCGGATGATGGCCCACCGATGAATGTGGTAATTGACGCTGCGCTCGCTCACCTGATTCAATCAAAAGAAAACTTCCACAGAGCTCGTGAAGAGTTGGATCCAGTTACAGTCCAGCAGTTCAACACTGACGTGCTCGGGCTGCGATGCAGAACAAAAATAGAAAGCCGATGGAGATAGCGGCGTTCCGATTAGGCTGAGAGGTCTGCCGTCCCCTCAAAGATCACGTTCCCACTCGGATCGTGGATGAGCTGGACCGTTAGATCATCATTATCCGGGAAAGCGGGGCTTCCTTCGGTATAAGTTACTGTTTGACCAGTTTGCCAATCACCTGAGGCAACGGTTGTAGCATTCTCGTACCTTGTGCCGTCAACAGCTAAGACGAGATCGTCTATTGGAATAGCCTGCCCCCCCGTTTTGGTGATAGCAATCGTTGTATCAGATGAACTTTCGATATCGAAACTTGCCTGCGGCGCGGTGTCTCCTAACTGATCGCCGAGTCCGAGAACGAACGTCCCGATAACGGCCGCCAGGATGACGGTAATCGCGACCATGAGGATGACGCCGATGACGGGACTTACTGCCCTGTCGTCCGCGTTGGATTGGTTGCTTGGTTTCATAGTTTGAACCCAGC
>NZ_SGXV01000153.1:0-880 GCF_005435055.1 Halorubrum sp. SS7 | reverse complement strand
ACCGACGATGAGCGTCCCCGCGGTGAACGCGATCAGCAGGATGAGCGTGTTGACCGCGGCGTCGATGAACCCGGAGTCCGCGAGCGCCCGGGTGTACATCTCGAAGTCGAGGTCCGAGTAGTCCGGCGCGTTCTCGAAGCGCTGGTAGTCGGTCAGCGAGATCAGCAGGTTCCAGATGACCGCACCGTAGACGAACAGCCCCATCAGCAGGAACGGCGGGAGCCAGAAGACGGACGACTCCATGAAGTCGCTTCCGAAGCGCCGATCCAGGCTCGCCTTGAGACGGGTCGTCACGTCACGGTCCGGCTCCGCCGGCGGTTCGGCCGCGGGGCCGTCGCTCACGACGCCGCCGTCGGCGCGGACCCCGCCGTCGTCTGGGTTAGCCTCGTCGTCCCCCGAGGAGGGCCTGATCGTCCGGTACAATCGACGATAAAAATCCAGCATCGCGTGGATTTCAGTTCGACACCGCGTCCAGGAAGCCCGTCGTCGCCGCGTCGACGTTGTACGGGCCGGTGAACTCCGAGGAGATGACCTCGTTGAGCGCGGTCATCGTCTCGGAGGGGACGCCCAGCCCGTGCTGGAGGTTCGGCGGTCGGTACTCCGCGTTCGCGAAGTCCTCGGCCGTCTCCTGGAGGTACGGACCGAACTCCTCCATGCTCACGTCGGTCCGGGTCGGGATCGATCCCTTGTACTGGTTGAACGCGATCTGGGCCTCCGGGCTGCCGACGAACGCCTCCCAGGTCTTCGAGGCCTCGGGCGTCGGGTTGTTCGCCGGGTAGAGGAACGAGTCGAAGTGGAGCGTGTACATGCCCTCCGTGCCGGGGAACGTCTTGAAGCCCCAGTCGTCCTCGTAGGCGAAGTCCTCGGCGTTCCGGAACGC
>NZ_SGXV01000152.1:0-882 GCF_005435055.1 Halorubrum sp. SS7 | reverse complement strand
CCGCGCGGACCTCGAAGGACCACTCCCCCAGGCCGATCCGCACCGAAAGCGCCGACGTCTCGACCCGGAGCGTCCCGTCACGCTCGCTCGCGGACAGCGAGACCGGACGCGTGACGGCGTCGAGATCGTACGAGATCGGGGACTCCGAGGTCGGGTTCTCCGGCGTCGAGAGCATCTCGAACCGGAACACGTCGGGCGCGAAAAACCGGATCCGGACCGGGACGGTTCGGTCCTCGTCGGGGGTCGTCTCGGGCCCGGGAGTCTCGAGCCGGCAGCGGAGTTCGACGGCGTCGTCGGAGAGGGAGTAGGAGTCGACGGCGGAGACGAGGTGAGTCACCATTGGAACCGCGTACGAAAGCCAGGCTCTTTTTTGTGGTGGTCACGCCGGAAGCGGCGTCGTCAGCGGTGAATGCGGCGGGTGAACGTGAACACGAACAGCGCGATCAGGAACGCTCCGACGAACCCCTCCACCGCCGAGAGGACCTCCTGGACCAGCGTCGTCGTCCCCGGGGGGCCGAGCACGAACGAGATGAACGACTGGAACGAGAAGATCAGCGCCTCGACCGGGCCCTGTTCAGCGGCGAGGCCGGACCAGTTCCAGTAGACGTACCCGAAGCCGCCGATGAGTGCCAACGACGTGACGACCACCCGATACGGCAGTTCACCGTAGCCCGTCGAGGCCGCGAGCAACCACGACCGGGTCCACCGAGAGCCGTTCCTGACTCGGCCGAGGACGCCGGACTCGGCGTCGCCGCGCAGCGCGTTGTCGAAGTACTCCGCCCGGTTGAACCGCATCTCGCGGTAGAAGAACGCCCCGGCGCTGACGTTGTCCCCGGCCTCGTCCGCGCCGTTTTTCGCGTACGCGTACGTCGCCTGGAGCGC
>NZ_SGXV01000151.1:0-883 GCF_005435055.1 Halorubrum sp. SS7 | reverse complement strand
GTCTGTGAAGGAGAACCGAGAGTCGACGACGTCCTCCTCCTCGAGACGCGACAGCGCGTAGCGGACGGTCCGTGGCGGGAGCAGCGTCTCCTCGGCCAGTTCGCTCTGCGTGAGCGTGTCGTTGTAGTCCAGTACCTTCGCGACCAGCTTCGCGCTCGGGGGGAGGTCGCGAACGGCCGCCCAGCGGTCCGCGGTCCAGTCGTCGGCGGTGACGGCATCGGTCGTGCTCATGCGTGTCCCGATCGTCGGGATGCTGTATGATAATATTTACTATCCATTCTAATTACTACTACGTATCTCACGGCGGCGACACCGCGGACAGTGGTCAGTACAGAGTCTGTGTTGAGCGATTGCCGCGGCGGGGCAATACAGGTACACCAACCGTTCTATGATGTCCTCAGTACGGTGGTTAGATTGAGAACGGGAACTGGTCTTTGACGGATTGAAACGCAAGGCGGCCGAGTAGTTGTGCTGGACCTCGCTTCGGGAGGTCACGAGTGATCTCCAGTTCGCTTGGCGGAGTGCTTCCGCCGAGTCCGAGGTCCCAGTCTGTCTCTGCGTCGAAACGTTCAACCGCAGTTTCAACGGCCTCACGTACACCGTCAGCATCCATCGTTTTGACGACGTTGTCCTGCATTACGATCTCACCGTCCACGATAACCGCCTCTACGTCAGCAGGTGCCGCGTTGTTCACGATGTGTGCGGGGATGTTCGTGAGCGGCGTGAATTTCGGTTTCTCCACGTTCAGTAGAATGACGTCAGCTCGCTTCTCGGGTTCAAGACTCCCGATTTCGTCGCCGATACCGAGCGTACGTGCGCCCTCGATGGTGAGCATCCGAACGAGTTCCATCGAGTTATACTGTCCAGTAGAACGTTTGAGGTT
>NZ_SGXV01000150.1:670-899 GCF_005435055.1 Halorubrum sp. SS7 | reverse complement strand
GCTCCGCGACGGAAACCCGGGTTTCGCCCTGCCGCGGGCGGTCTGGCGCTCGGAGTGACGGACGGGTCCCCCCGACGGTGCGGCTCAGTCCCGACCGCCCCGTTCGGTCTCGATATATTGGAACAGCGCGATCGCGACGAGCAGAGCCCAGGCGACACCGATCGCCACGACCTCGGTCTGGTCGACCGATCCGCCGCTGAGCGTGACCAGGCCGTACACCGCGACACCG
>NZ_SGXV01000150.1:0-660 GCF_005435055.1 Halorubrum sp. SS7 | reverse complement strand
AGGTAGTAGCGTCCCCACGGTCGCGAGTCGTCGCCGTCGGGGGCGTCCGCGTCGAGGTAGCGGTTGACGTCGGTGCCGCGGTCAGTGAGCCGTATCTCGCCCGTGTCGCTGTCGTGTTCGACGATCCCGGCCGCTTCGAGCTTCGGAATGTGCGTCTGATGGAGGGAGACGTAGAGCCGCTTCTCCTCTTTGTCGGTCAGCTCCTCGGGGTCCGTCTCGTTTTCCCACGCCGCGACCTCGGTCGCGAGGTCCTGTAGTCGGATCCCACCCGGGTTCTTATTCAGGTACTGAAGGATGAACCGCCGTCGCGGATTGCTGAGGAGGCTGAACAGCTCGTCCTGGCTCAGTCCGTTTTCCTGAGTTTCCGTCATCGTGTGGCTCGGTGGCGGTGTCACCGCTCTCCGTCCGGTTCCGCCACCGACCGCTCGATGAAGCGCTCGACGGGTTCGAGAGTCGTCGACAGCAGCTCAGTGGGCTTCAGCCAGTCGTAGTCGAGGATTCGCTCTGACGGGTTCGGCGCTGGCTCCGACTCGAGCGTCGCGTCGAATATCGTGTAGACGGTCGTCGCGGGGCGACTCGTGTGCCGGTAAACAAGGCGGCCGACCCGCTTGCCGACGGCGGCGCGGCACCGGCTCTCCTCGGCGATCTCCCGGCTGAGAC
>NZ_SGXV01000149.1:0-901 GCF_005435055.1 Halorubrum sp. SS7 | reverse complement strand
AAGTTGCCACGGGTTCAAATCCTGTAGCGCCCATGATTCCTCGACGGACGGAGCGAGGGGCTACATCCGGCCCGAATGTTCTGAACGAGACCGCGGCGAGCTCTGCGGCTCGATCGTAGGAGGTCGTACTCCGAGTGCTGATTGCCACGTGGCTGACTGCTCGTTTTCTCCGGGCCGCACCGTTACCCCCACCTTCTTGAGCCGGTGATGACATCGTAGCCTCATGGCAAGCGCGGCGTCACCGCTCTCGGAACCGCGTGTGTTGGCGCACGCGAAGCGCCGCCTGTTCCCCGACGACGCCGACGACGGGTACGCAGTCGTCGATACCCAGTTCTCCTCCGACCAGTGGCTCGCCAACGAGTCCGTCGATCCGAATGTCACGGACGAGCTGGCGCCCTTCAACCACGTCCGCGTCGGCTCTGGATACCCGGATCTCGTCGGTGTGCGGCTGCTGAGCGACGAGTTACTGGCCGTGGACCGCCTCGGCGACGACCCACCGCTGATGGTCGTCGAAGCGAAGGGCCACACGAATCGGAGCGACGCCGACGTCGAGCGCGGAATCGTCCAGGCGTACGACCGGCTCCACGAAGCGAACGCCGCGTACGTTGCCGCGCCGGCGAACGCCGTCTCCCAGTCCGCCCGGACGCTCGCTCGTGAGTTGAACGTCGGTATCCTCGGCGTCACTCCCGACGGCACCGTCGATCCGGTCGAGACCCCGCGCGTCGTCGGGAACCGAACGACGACGGAGACGACGGCCATCCGATTCCAGGCCGGTGCCCAGGGCGTCGCCGGCAAGTCGTTCGGCCTCAACCACCCGAAGAACTACCTCGCGTATCCGCTCGCCGTCTCCCACGACCGGGACACGGAAGAGATCCTCGCGGAGCACGTCGTGCGCGCCACC
>NZ_SGXV01000148.1:0-906 GCF_005435055.1 Halorubrum sp. SS7 | reverse complement strand
TGGAGCTTTGGCGGTACTCACCGTCGATCCGCCAGCGGCTATTTATAAACAATGGCTTCCGTTGAAATTCCATTTTCAGATGTGTTTTCGACTGAAACAGCCGGTAGAATTCGCTTACAAATTCATCGCCGTAGTTTATTTCACTAGGTATATCATTAGTTCGTTCTTGTCAAGAGTCATGACCAGCCCGTGTTCCAGACGAAGAGCTCTCGCTGGAAGTGGTTCAGTCATACTTGGGGCTCTGTCGGGATGTAATCAACTCCCGTTTTCGTCTTCTTCACCCTCCCAACTCGAAATTCTACCTAGCAATGCCACCGCAGAGCCACAGGGACTTGAAATCGAACTCCTCCGGACTGACGAGGAAACGAGAGATGAGGCCGTCGTGTTCGACCGATTTTTCGAACTGGAGGCGAGCGATACCGGGGGTATCTACCAGTTCCCGGACCCACCCGTGGTCGATGAGCAACGCTACCTCATTCGAGCATCGCTCGGTGGCTACCGAGACGTAACACAGCATTATCACTACTTTCCGAACCCCGACGACTCCGTGGAAGGCCCCCGACTGCTTGAGGTGGCCGTGTACAAAGAAGACGAACTTGTCCGACCGTATATTGACTACGAGCAATACAGTGGGCGTGGAGATCCACAGATGAACAGCAGCTAAGTAGTTAGGGGATTCTGACATCGCAACGGGGATTAGGGATATACGCACGCTCTGTACTGACCGGCAGAGAGCTGCGTATGTCACTCACTGCGGATTTCAGCGAAGCCAAGTGAACAGCTTAGCCTCAGAACGGCTCACCGCAACGCCGTCCACTATTTATAAACAGCCACGTCCGGAGAACTCCGACCTCACTCCAGCACGATCAGCACGTCGCCCATGTCGACGCTGTCGCCCTCGCCGAC
>NZ_SGXV01000014.1:0-82175 GCF_005435055.1 Halorubrum sp. SS7 | reverse complement strand
CTCACTCCAGCACGATCAGCACGTCGCCCATGTCGACGCTGTCGCCCTCGCCGACGCGGACGCTCGCGACGGTGCCGCCGCGCTCGGCGACCACGTCGTTCTCCATCTTCATCGCTTCGAGGACGCAGACCACGTCGCCGGCCGCGACCTCGTCGCCCTCGTCGACGTCGACCGAGAGGATCGTCCCCTGCATCTCCGCCTCGATGGCCTCGCCGCCCTCGGCGACGTCGACCGAGTCGTCGGCGCCGTCGTCGTCGGTGGCCTGCGGCGGGCGCTGCCCCCCGCCTCCGCTGCCCCCGCTCTCGGGCACGGGGATCGCGGGCGCGCCGCGCTCCTCTAGCTCCACCTCGAAGCGCTTGCCGTTCACCTCGACGGTGAACTCGCGCTCAGTGACTTCCTCGTCGTCGTCGCCCGCGGACGCCGACTCGGTGCCCCACTTCTCCTGGGCGTCGGCGACCAGGTCGCGGTCGAGCTCCTCGTCGAGGTACTTCGTCGTGTGCGTCCCGTCGACGAACCGCTCGTCGTCGAGCATCAGGCGGTGGAACGGGACGATGGTGACGACGCCCTCCAGGTCGTACTCCGCGAGCGCGCGCTTCGAGCGCGCGAGACACTCCTCGCGGTCGCCGGCCCACACGATCAGCTTCGCGATCATCGAGTCGTAGTCGGTGACCAGCTCGTCGCCCTGGCGGAGCGCGTCGTCGACGCGGACGCCGATCCCGCCCGGCGGGTCGTACGTCTCCAGCGACCCCTCGTTGGCGGGCTGGAAGTCGTTCGCGGCGTTCTCGGCGTTGATCCGGAACTCGATCGCGTGGCCCTCGAGCTCCACGTCGTCCTGGGAGACGGACAGGCCCTCGCCGCTGGCGACCCGGAGCTGTTCTTTCACGATGTCGATCCCCGTCAGCTCCTCGGTGACGGTGTGTTCGACCTGGATCCGGGTGTTGACCTCGAGGAAGTAGAACGGCGTGTCGGGGCCGAGCGGCTCCGACGGGTCGCGGTCGGGGTCCTCCTCGACGAGGAACTCTACCGTCCCGGCGTTGGTGTAGTCGGCGGCGGCGACGCCGCGGCGGGCGGCCTCGCCGATCTTCTCGCGCAGCTCGTCGGAGAGCGCGGGGGAGGGGCCCTCCTCGATCACCTTCTGGTGGCGGCGCTGGAGCGAGCAGTCGCGCTCGCCGAGGTGGACCACGTCGCTCTCGCTCACCGAGCCGTCCGGGTCGTCGGCGACGACCTGGACCTCGACGTGGCGGGGGGTCTGGAGGTAGCGTTCGAGGTACACGGAGTCGTTCGAGAAGTACGCCTCGCCCTCGCGCTTGGCGGATTCGAGCGCCTCCGCGGCCTCGTCGGCGCTCTCGACGACCTTCATCCCGCGGCCGCCGCCGCCGCCCTCGGCCTTGATCGCGACCGGGTAGCCGTACTCGTCGCCGAACGCCGTGACGGCCTCCGCGTCGGTGACGGGCTCGGTGGTCCCGGGGACGATCGGCACGTCTGCGTCGTCCATCACGCGCCGCGCGTGCGTCTTCTCGCCCAGCCGCTCCATCGCGTCGCTCGACGGCCCGACCCAGGTGATCCCGTCGGCGGCCTCGACGCGGGCCGCGAAGTCGGCGTTCTCCGCGAGGAAGCCGTACCCGGGGTGGATCGCGTCCGCGCCGGCCGAGCGCGCCGCCTCGACGACGGCCTCGCCGTCGAGGTACGAGTCGGCCGCGCGGGCGGGCCCGACGTTGTACGCCTCGTCCGCATACCGGACGTGGCCGCCGTGCTTGTCGGCGTCGCTGTAGACGGCGACGGTGTCGACGCCCAGCTCCGCGCAGGCGCGCATCACCCGGACCGCGATCTCGCCGCGGTTCGCCACGAGAACCTTATCGAACATTCCTGTCGGTTCTTCCACCAACTGCTACCAAACTCTGTCGGTCCGTGCCGAGACGGTTAAGGGGACCGCGGGCGCCACGGTGAGGTATGCTCGACGCGGGAAACCCGTACGTGCTGCCGTCGGTGCTGGTCGGCGCCGCCGTCTACCTCGGACTCACCGTGGCCACCGACGCGTCGCTGCCGGTCCGGATCGGCGCGCTCCTCGTATTCGTGGCCGTCGTGCCGGTGATCCTCAATCGACTCCTCGGCGGCCGAGGCGGGCCGACCGCCGCCGACGACGGCGACGAGACGCCGGAGTAGCGGGGACGGACGCGACCGACGCGGGCCGCGCGACCGCCGGCGAGGACGACCGGCGACGAGCAGTCGCGCCGGCCGCGTGAGTCGCTACCACAGGTATATATGTCAGCGCACGTATCTGCGAACGCGCCCTGAGTCAGGGCCGGGTCGACGGCGCGACGGACCGACGCCGCGCTGTCGGGGGAATGTACGCGGTCGGACGCCGCCGCGTCCGGCGGCGCCGTTCGACGTGTCGCGGACTCGACCAGCGACGGATCCGGCGGACGAACGGGAAAAGCGGAGCGGCGCGTCGGCGCGTCAGAACCGGTCGCTGCGACCCGCCGCGGTCCACGGGTCCGCGGGCGCGTCGGCGGGGACGCGCACCCGGCGGCGGTGGAGCCGCTCGATCCGGCCGGCGAACGCCCAGCGGTCCTCGTCGCGGCCGCCGTCCGTCTCCTCGGCGGCGGCCGCGGCGGCGAGTTCGCCGTCGCGGAGGTGGGCGGCGACCGCGGCGGCGATGGCGGCCGCCTCGTCGTCGCGGGCGTCGTCGGGAATCGAGAGCCCGGCGAGCGCGGCCGCCGGATCGGCGGTCGCCGAGTCGGTCGCCCCCGCCTCGCCCGGGTCGTCGTCGGCCGCCATCAGATCGGGATGTTGCCGTGCTTCTTGGCGGGCTGGTCCGCGTTCTTCCCCTTCAGCATCTTGAGGTCCTCGACGAGGCGCGCGCGGGTCTCGGTCGGCTCGATCACGTCGTCGACGAAGCCGCGGTCGGCGGCGGTGTAGGGGTTCGCGAACTCCTCGCGGTACTCGTCGATGAGCTCCTGCCTGCGCGCGTCGGGGTCGTCGGCCTCGGCCAGCTCCTCGCGGTAGAGGACGTTGACCGCGCCCTTCGGCCCCATCACGGCGATCTCCGAGGTGGGCCACGCGTAGTTGACGTCGCCGCCGATGTGCTTCGACGACATCACGCAGTAGGCGCCGCCGTACGCCTTCCGGGTGATGACGGTGAGCAGGGGGACGGTCGCCTCCGAGAAGGCGTACAGCAGCTTCGCGCCGTGGCGGATGATCCCGTTGTGCTCCTGGTCCGTGCCGGGCATGAAGCCGGGCACGTCCTCGAAGGTGAGGATGGGGATGTTGAACGCGTCGCAGAAGCGGACGAACCGCGCGCCCTTCTGGCTCGCCTCGATGTCGAGCGTGCCCGCGTTCACGCGGGGGTTGTTCGCGACGACGCCGACGGAGTGGCCGTCGAGGCGGGCGAAGCCGACGACGATGTTCTTCGCGAAGTTCTCGTGCACCTCGAAGAAGGAGCCCTCGTCGGTGACGCTCGCGATCACGTCCTTCATGTCGTACGGCTTCCGGGGCGCGTCGGGGACGATCTCGGCGAGCTCCTCGTCCGCGCGCTCGGGGTCGTCCCACGGCTCGACGCGCGGCGGGTCCTCCACGTTGTTCGCGGGGAGGTACGAGAGCAGCCGCGCGATGTTGTCGAGCGCCTCCTCCTCGCTCTCCTCGGCGAAGTGCGCCACGCCGGAGGTCGACGAGTGGGTGACCGCGCCGCCGAGCTCCTCGAAGCTCACCTCCTCGCCGGTGACCGTCTCGATGACGTCCGGCCCGGTGATGAACATGTGGGAAGTGTCTTTCACCATGAAGGTGAAGTCCGTGATGGCCGGGGAGTACACCGCGCCGCCCGCGCACGGCCCCATGATCGCCGAGATCTGCGGGATAACGCCCGAGGCCTCCGTGTTGCGCCGGAATATCTCCGCGAAGCCGCCGAGCGAGGCGACCCCCTCCTGGATCCGGGCGCCCGCGGAGTCGTTGAGGCCGACGACCGGCGCGCCCACGTCCATCGCCTTGTCCATCACCTTACACACCTTCTCGGCGAACACCTCGCCGAGCGACCCGCCGAAGACGGTGAAGTCGTGCGCGAACACGAACGTCTTCCGGCCGTTCACCTCGCCGTAGCCGGTCACCACCCCGTCGCCCGGGATCTGCTGTTCCTCCATCCCGAACGTGTGGTTGCGGTGGGTGCGGAACCGGTCGAACTCGTGGAAGGTGCCGTCGTCGAGGAAGTAGTCGATCCGCTCGCGGGCGGTCATCTTCCCCTTGTCGTGTTGCGACTGGATCCGGTCTTCGCCCCCGCCCTTCGCCGCCCGCTCGCGGCGCTCTCGGAGGTCCTCGATACGGTCGTCCATCGTCACGGCGGACCACCCTGCGTCATTACCTCGTGGGTCGGCGACCGCCGCCAAAAGGGTTCCCCTATCCGACGTTTCGGTCTTCGACGCCCGTCGAATTCGAGCCGCGGCGGCCGACGACGGGCGCCGGAATCCGAACGCGAGCGCGCGAACGACCCGGAGCGGCCCTGTCGCCGGTTCACACGGTGACCGGCGGTTCGACGCTTTTAAACCTCCGATGAACCACTCTCCGATGAGACAGGCTTCGCCTGTTTCACTGACCCGTAGGAGCGACCTGCGTACTACGGAGGTGAAAATGGCAGACACAATACAAGAGGCCGTAACCCTCGCACTCGACGATGCGCCCGAGCGGAACTTCCGCGAGACCGTGGACATCGCGATCAACCTGCGAGACCTCGACCTCAACGATCCGTCGAACCGTATCGACGAGTCCGTCGTGCTGCCGGCTGGAACGGGGCAGGAGACACAGATCGTCGTCTTCGCGGAGGGCGAAACCGCCGTCCGCGCAGAGGAGGTCGCTGACGAAGTGCTCGACAGCGACGACCTCGAAGACCTCGGAGACGACGACGACCGCGCAAAGGACCTCGCCGACGACACCGACTTCTTCGTCGCCGAGGCCAACCTGATGCAGGACATCGGTCGGTACCTCGGTACCGTCCTCGGTCCGCGCGGGAAGATGCCTACCCCACTACAGCCGGACGACGACATCGTCGAGACCGTCAACCGGATGAAGAACACGGTACAGCTCCGGTCGCGCGACCGGCGCACGTTCCACACCCGCGTCGGCGCCGAGGACATGGGCGCCGACGCGATCTCGGACAACATCGACGTCATCATCCGGCGACTCGAAGCGAACCTCGAGAAGGGCCCGCTCAACATCGACGGGATCTACGTGAAGACCACGATGGGTCCCGCGAAGGAGGTGCCCGTATGAGCTCGGTCCGCAAGACCGAGACGATCCCCGAGTGGAAGCGGGAGGAGGTCGACGAGCTCGTCGAGTTCATCGACTCCTACCAGTCCGTCGGGATCGTCGGCGTGTCCGGCATCCCGAGCCGGCAGCTCCAGGCCATGCGCCGGGAGCTCCACGGCTCGGCCGCCGTCCGCATGAGCCGCAACACGCTCACGAACCGGGCGCTCGAGGAGGTCGGCGACGGCGTCGAGGCGCTGACGGAGTACGTCGGCGGCCAGGTGGCGCTCGTCGGCACCAACGACAACCCGTTCGGCCTCTTCAAGCAGCTCGAAGCCTCGAAGACCCCCGCCCCGATCAACGCGGGCGAGGTGGCCCCCAACGACATCGTGATCCCCGAGGGCGACACCGGCGTCGACCCGGGGCCGTTCGTCGGCGAGCTCCAGACCGTGGGCGCGGCCGCCCGCATCATGGACGGCTCGATCAAGGTGACCGAGGACTCGACCGTGCTGGAGGAGGGCGAGGTCGTCGACGACGACCTCGCGAACGTCCTCGTCGAGCTCGGCATCGAGCCCAAGGAGGTCGGCCTCGACCTGAAGGCCGTCTACTCCGAGGGCGTGCTGTTCGAGCCCGACGAGCTCGAACTCGACGTCGACGAGTACGAGGCGGACATCCGGTCCGCCGCGGCCGCCGCGCGCAACCTCTCGATCAACGCCGCGTATCCGACGGCCGCCACCGCGGGCGCCCTCATCGCGAAGGCGTCCGGCGAGGCGAAGTCCGTCGGCCTGTTCGCGGAGATCGAGAGCCCGGACGTCGTGCCCGAGCTGATCGGGAAGGCCGACGCCCAGCTCCGCGCGCTCGCGGCGCAGATCGACGACGAGGAGGCGCTCCCCGAGGAGCTCCAGGGCGTCGAGGCCGCGCCGGCCGCGGAGCCGGCGACGGACGACGCCGACGAGGAAGAGGAACAGGCGGACGACAACACGGAAGACGCCGAGGAGGCCGACGACGACGCCGACGACGACGACGGCGACGACGGCGGCGAAGGACTCGGCGCGATGTTCGGATAACACGAGGTACACACCAATGGAATACGTTTACGCTGCGCTCATCCTGAACGAGACTGGCGAAGAGATCAACGAAGACAACGTCACCGGCGTGCTGGAAGCCGCCGGCGTCGACGTCGAGGAGTCCCGCGTCAAGGCGCTCGTCGCCGCGCTGGAGGACGTCGACATCGAGGAGGCCATCGAGACGGCCGCCGCGGCCCCGGCCGCCGGCGCCGCCGCGGGCGGCTCCGCGGACGCCGAGGCCGCCGACGAGGCGGACGACGACGAGGACGAGGCCGACGAGGCCGAGGCCGCCGACGAGGCGGACGACGACGACGAGGACGAGGGCGACGGCGGCGAAGGGCTCGGCGAGCTCTTCGGCTGAGCCGGCGCGCGACTCCCTCGACGCCGACCGCGTCGACCCGCACCGATTTTTTCGCGACGAGCCGCTATCCGGAGTGATAACGCCGGCCGCGATTTTATATATCGATCTCGGGAACGGGGAGGCGATGAAGATCGTCGACGGCGACAAGGCGGAGTGCGACCGGTGCGAGTCGGTGTTCCCGCTCGCTGACGTCTCCCTGCTGGAGAAGGAGACCAACCGCGACTACGAGCGGGTGTTGTGCGACGACTGTCTCGGGGCCGTCGGCGTTCCGCAGGGGTACACGCTGCGGCGGGACATCACGCACCTCGCGACGTGATCGGCGGGCGGGGCGCCCATCGAAGTCCTTTTTTAGCGGCGACGGGAAGCCGCGAGCATGGAAATCGATGCGGAGTTCCGTCGGCAGATCGCGGTCTCGCTGGCGGCGGCCGCGGTGTTCATCGTCGGGCTGGTCGCCATCGGGGTCACCTTCGGCGGGTCGGCGGTCCTCCCGGAGACGGGGGCGATCGCGCTCGTCGCGCTCCTGACCGGGTTCGTCCTGTTGATGGCCGGCGTCGGGACGTTCCTGATGCGGGCGAACGACGGATCGTAGACCTCCTGAGCCGCCGCGGTCCGTTACTTCTGCCGTCGCGTTCGGTTCGTCGCGCTCACGCCGCTTCCGTCTCGTCCGTCTCGCGGTCCGCCCGCCAGTCGGTCACCTCGTCGGCCGCGGCCACCCGGGTCTCGTAGTACGAGAGCGGGTCGGCCGCGACCTGCATGTGGTCGTCCTCGTTGTGGCAGATCCCGTAGTTCGCGAGCGTCTCGCAGGTCGGCGGGGGGTACTGGGTCCCGCGGTCGTCGGTGAGGAACTCCGTCTGGTAGCGGATCCCCTCGGCGTCGAGGCTCGTGTCGGCGCAGAAGGCGACGACCTCGTCGGGCGTCATGCCGATGCCGACGAGGAACGCCATCAGCGCGAACGACTCGGCCGCGGAGAGCGCGGCGTCGCGCTCCGCCTTCTCGATCAGGTTCGTCATGCACGGCGGGAACAGCGCGGGGGCGACGACGTCCGGCGGCTCGGCGTACGTCCGCTCGGAGAGCAGCCGCCGGAGGTCGGCGACGCGCGACTCCAGCGCCGCGGCGATCTCCTCGTCGGCGCCCAGTTCGAAGGGGAGCCCCTCGGCGACCCGCGCCTCGACGGCGGCCTCCAGCGCCGCGAGCAGCTCCTCTCGGGAGACCCGCACCGCGCCGTCGGCGAGCGCCCGGTTGACCAGCCGCCACGAGTCGCCCCACTCGGGGGAGGTGAGCCGGAGGTACGGGCCGACGTCGATCCGGTAGCTGTCGGGGTCGCGGCCGGCCCCGCCGCCCGTCGCGGCCCCCGCGCCGCGGGCGCCGGCGGGCGCCGTCGCGTCCGGTCGCACGGCGTCGGCGAGGTCGAACTCGGCGAGCAGGTCGTCGAGCGCGACCGTCGCGGCCGACACGGAGCGCAGTTCGTCGTCGGTCTCTAAATCGCGGCGGACCCGCTCCATGGCGGTGGCCGCCTCCGCGGCGGCGTACTTCTCGATGGCGGGGTCGGAGTCGAGCAGCGAGACGAGGATCCGGGCGATGGGGTACGAGAGCAGCTCCGCCTGGGTGTCGTACGCGGACTCGCCGGGGAACGCGCCGCTCTCGGAGGCGACCGTCCCTTCGAGGAGGGCGCGCTCGACGCGCTCGCGGGCGCGCTCGACCGCCGGGGCGTCGGTCGCGACGAGCTCCGGCAGCGACACCGCGGCCGACGCGACCGCCTCGCGGGCGCTCGCGAAGAACGGGTACTTGGCGTCGAGCGCGTCCATGTCGCTCAGAGGTAGTGAAGGCCGGCGAATAAGCGGTGCGGTCCGCGGTCGCGTCGGGGCGGGGCGGCGGTCGGACCGCGAGCGCCTCGCCGCGAGAACGAGAGCTACTCCGCCGGCTCCTCGACGGCCGCGCCCGGCGCGTTCGACTTGACGCTGTTGAGGCCCTGCTTCGCCTTCTGCTTGGAGGCGTACCCCTGGCCGCTGTCGGCGATGATGTTGCCGTTGTCGTGACGGAGCCGCCAGCGGTACTCGTCCGCCTTGTCGCGGAACAGCTCGAACGCGGCGTCGCTGCCGCCCTCCTCGGGGGCCTCCTCGTCGCGCGAGACGTCGATGACGTGCGCGCCCGCCGCGTTCCGCTGGACGCTCTCGATCCCGGAGCTGGCGTCGCGCTTGTCGGCGTACCCCTCGCCGCCGTCGGCGATGATGTTGCCGTTGTCGTGGCGGAGCCGCCAGCGGTACTGGTCGGCGTTGTCGGCGTACAGCTCGAACGTCGCCTTGCTCGCGCTCGCGTCCTCGTCGACGGCGACCTCCTCCTCGGGCCACTCCATCTCTATCTCGAAGTGGACCGTGCCGTCCTCCCGTTCGAGTTCGACCTCGACGTCGCCGGTTCCGCCCGCGTCGACCGTCACCGTCCCGTCCTCGTCGACCGGCACGGGTTCGCCGCGACCGAGCGCGCGGGCGATCCGGCGGAGGTACGTGGCCAGTCCCTGTCGGGTCCGCGACCGGCTCGACTCGTGGATTGTCTCTTCCGTCATCGAAGACACCGTCTCGCGGACGAAACAAAAGCGTATGGACCGATTCGGACGCACTGACGCCGCGGTCCCGTCGCGACGCGGCGAGCTATCCGTCGTCGCTCGGCCGCTCCGCGATGATCGTCTCGCCCGCGCGGACGCCGTCGCCCTCGGCCACGAGCAGGTCCTCGCGGCCCACGTCCGCGGGCAGGACCACGTCGGCGCGGGAGCCGAACGAGACGTGCCCGACGCGGTCGCCGCGCTCGACGCGGTCCCCCGGCTCGACCGACGGGTGGATCCGGCGGGCGAACCAGCCCGCGATGACGAGCAGCTCGTACTCCCCGAAGTCGATCGCGACCTGCTCGTTGCGGTCCGACTCCTTGTCGAACGCCGGACGGTTCGCGCCGGGGCGGTGGCGGACCTCGCGCACCTCGCCCGCGATGGGCGCGCGGTTCACGTGCACGTCGGTGACGTTCATGAACACGCCGACGCGGAGTCGCGAGCCCTCCTCGCGGACCACCGAAACGGTGCCGTCGGCTGGGGAGACGACCGTCTCGTCGCCCTTCGGCGGGTCGCGCTCGGGGTCGCGGTGGAACCAGAGGACCCCGACGGCGAGCGCGACGAGCGCGACGCCGACGGGCGGGACGAACGGCAGCGCGACGGCGCCAGCGAGCGCCGGGACGAGCGCCAGGTCCCACGCGGCGTCGACGACCGGGAAGGGGAGCAGCCGCGAGAGCGGCGGGCGGCGGGTCACGACGCCGCCTCCGCGTCCCGGAGTTCGGGGGAGAGCTCGGTCCGTCCCGCCGCCCACGCCGCGAGCAGGTGAACGAGGTGGGTCGTGTCGTGGAGCCCGTCGGACAGGTCGAGGTCGGCCTCGCCCGCGAGCGCGTGGAGCCGCGCGAGGTCGTCGCCGCCGTACTCGGAGCCGGCGCGGGCGACGCGGAGCGTCTCGCGGAGCAGCTCCTGCCCGTCGTACCCCTCGTCGAGCAGGTCGTCGAGCGCCGAGCGGGCGTCCTTCAGGTCGCCGGCGCGGGCGTCGGCGAGCGCCCCGCGGATCGCGTCGTCGTCGCCCACGTCGCCGAGCGTCTCGTAGGCGGTCGACATGGTGACCTCGCCGCCCTCGACCGCGGTCGCCTGCGCCGAGAGGATCGCCTCCCGGAGGTCGCCGCCGGCCGCGCTGGCGACGAACTCCAGCCCGTCGCCGTCGTAGTCGACGCCCTCGCGCTCGCAGATCGCTTCGAGGACGTCGATCGTCTCGTCGGTGGTCGGCGAGCGGACGCGGACCGGGAAGCAGCGCGACCGGATCGGGGCGATGAGCTTCGAGGGCTGGCGCGTCGCGATCACGAACTGGGTGGTGCGGTGGTGCTTCTCCATCACGCGGCGCAGCGCCTGCTGGAAGTCCTCGCGGATCGCCTCCGCGTTGTCCAACAGGACCGTCTTGTACTCGCCGGACATCGGCGCGTACGACGCCGACTCCTTCAGCACGCGGTTTATCATGTCGCGTTTCGCCATCGAGCTCCGCCCCGCGAGGAACCCCTCGAACCGCGGGTCGGTCCGGATCTCCTTTTTCGTCCGCCCGAAGAAGTCGGCGACGTTGATCTCGATCAGGTCGGCGTCCGGGTCGGCGTGCGACGCCGCCGCGAGCGCGCGCGCCGCCGCCGTCTTCCCGACTCCCGGCGGCCCCTGGACGACGAGGTTCATCGGCTCGTCGACGGCCCGACGCAGGCGGTCGCGGGCCTCGTCCTGCCGGATCTCGTCGAGGTCGGGCGCGTGCGTGTCCGTCCACAGCGGTCCGTCCATGCCGTGTGAGTCCGGGCCGGGCGGTCAAGAATCGGTCGGTCGCGGCGCCGCGCCGTCCCCCTACCGTCGCCGGGCGCGCTCGACGGCGCGCCCCCAGAGGTACGCGGCCACGAGGAGGCCGTACGCGAGGACGAACGTCCCGAACAGCGGGCCCGCGCGCGAGACGGTGAACAGCGCGCCGCCGACGCCGACGGCGACGACGAGCGCGGTGAAGCCGAGGGTCCACCCGAAGAAGTAGGCGGCGTGGCCGGCGACCGGCCGGAGGGCGCCCGGGGAGAAGGCCCGGCGGAGCGACCCCTCCCGACCGTAGGTGATCAGCGAGACGGGCGCGAGGTACGTGCCGAGGACGCCGACGAAGAGGACGGCCGTCGAGCCGGCGAGGATGCGGCCGACCGGCGCGTTCGCCCCGGGGTCGAGCGTGACGACCCCGTAGAGCGTCACGAGGAGGGCCGCGAACGGGACCCCGAGGAACACCAGGCAGACGGCCGTCCCGCCGAGCGACCGGCGGAGGAGCGTCCGGCCGTCGGCGAGGAAGGGCGGCATCGAGTCGCCCCGCTCGCTGGCGGTCAGCACGCGGACGAGGTAGCCGACGACCGGCAGCGCCGGGAGGACAGGCACGACGACGGCCAGCGCGAACAGCAGCCAGACGGCGAGGAGGGGCCGCTCCCGGGCGTCGCCGGCGACCGGATACGTGACGGCGGCGGTCGAGGGGCGCATGCGTACGCCCATCCGCCGGACCGTAGTATGCCCGTCGGTCCGTCGCCGTCCGACCGGGCATAAAGAACCCCGATTACGACTGGGGGTGACGGCGAATAGATACTTCAAAAATAGTTCTCAAAGAATGAGTAAGTATATATGGCAATCATCCATTGTACATCGTGAAGTACCATGACAGACCAAGACAAGCGGTTATCGCGGCGACATTTCGTCGGAGCGACGGGGGCGGCGACGCTCGCGGGGCTCGCCGGCTGTTCCGGCGGCGGCGACGGCGGTGACGGCGGCGACGGCGGAAGCGGCAACACGCTCGAAGTTCTTCACGCGTGGACCGGCGGCGACGGCGCCCGCGCGGCGGAGGCGCTCGTCACCGCCTTCGACGAGGCGCACCCGGACGTCGAACACGAGTTCAACCCGATCGGCGGCGGCGGGAACCAGAACCTCGACGCGGTCGTCGCGAACCGGCTCCAGAACGGCGACCCGCCGAGTTCGTTCGCGAACTGGCCCGGCCCGAACCTCCAGCGGTACGAGGGCGTGCTGGGCGAGGTCGGCGACATCTGGGAGTCCGAGGGCTTCGCGGACGTGATGGTGGACGAGGCGGTCGACCTCCACCAGTACAACGGCGCCTATCGGGGCGTCCCCCTCGGCTCGCACCGCCTGAACTGCCTGTTCTACAACACCTCGGTCGTCGAGGAGGCGGGGGTCGACCCCGACTCGCTGACGAGCGTCTCGGCGCTCATCGACGCGCTGGAGACGGTCCAGAGCGAGACCGACGCGATCCCGATGACCCACGGCGCGAGCGGTACCTGGACGACGACTCAGCTGTTCGCCTCGACGATGCTCGGGCAGGAAGGGTACGACGCGTACATGAGCTTCATCGACGGGAGCCCGGACGAGGCGGCCGTCCGCGCGACCTTCGAATCGCTCGCCGAGATCCTCGGGAACTACATCAACGAGGACGCCTCCTCGATCGGACTCACGGAGTCCAACCAGAACATCATCGAGGGGAACGCGGCGTTCATCCACCAGGGTAACTGGGCCGCCGGGGCCTACCGGAACGCCGAGGACTTCAACTACAACGAGGACTGGGGCTTCAAGACGTACCCCGGCTCGGAGAACATGTACATGCTCCACTTCGACTCGTTCCTGTACCCGTCGGACAACCCGAGTCCGGAGGCGACCGAGACGTTCCTCTCGTTCGTCGGGAGCGAGGCGGCGCAGGTCGCGTTCAACCAGTACAAGGGCTCGATCCCGACGCGGACCGACGTCGACATGAGCGAGTTCGGGCCGTACCTCCAGGAGACGCAGCAGGACTTCGCGGAGGCCGAGGAGCGGCCGCCGAACCTCCAGCACGGGCTCGGCGTCCCCTCGGAGACCATGACGGCGCTGAACGAAGTGATCTCCAGCGAGTTCTCCGGACCGTACAACGTCGACGCCGCCACGCAGGGCTTCGTCGACGCGGTCTCTAACTGACACCGGTCCTCGATGCGACCGGATTTTAGCGGTTTCGGCACACGACGACCCACATGACACGGAACACTGACACCGGCGACGAGAGTGGCGACGCGGTCACGGACGGCGGCGTCGCCGAGGAGCGCGGCGGGTCCGGGTTCAGTCCGATCGACGCGCTGAACGAGCGCTTCGGCAGCGACTTCGTCGAGTCCTCGCAGTTCTGGCTGCCGCCGTTCCTGCTGGTCGGCCTCTTCGTCTACGGGGCGATCATCTGGAACCTCCTGATCTCGCTGACCGACTTCACCGGCTTCGGAACCCCGGACTACGGCGACTTGGACCTCGAGATGTACAGCCGCGCGCTCGCCGACAGCGGGTTCGTCGACGCCGCGATCAACACCTTCATTCTGCTCGTCGGGTTCACCCTGGTAACGCTCGCGATCGGGCTCGGACTGGCGATCCTGATAGACCGGAACATCCGGTTCGAGAACACGTTCCGGACGATCTACCTGTTGCCGATGAGCCTCTCGTTCGTGGTCACCGCCCAGTTCTGGGCGTGGATGTTCAACTTCAACAACGGGGTCATCAACATCGTCATCACGTCGCTCGGCTTCGGCCGAGTCAACTGGATCGGTAACCCCGACATCGTCCTCTGGGCGGTGATGTTCGCGCTGATGTGGCAGTTCGCGGGGTACGCGATGGTCGTGTTCCTCGCGGGGCTGCGGGCCATTCCGAACGAGCACTACGAGGCGGCGAAGGTGGACGGCGCCTCGACGGCGCGGATGTACTGGCGCGTGATCATCCCGCAGCTGAAGGGGTCGACCATCAGCGCCTCGGTCGTCCTGATGGTGTTCGCGCTGAAGGCGTTCGACTTCCTCTACTCGCTCGTCGGCGGCTACCGACCGCCCAACGGGTCCGACATCCTCGCGACGAAGATGGTCCGCGAGGCGTACGCGAACCTGAACTGGGCGTACGCGTCGGCGATCGCCATCACCCTGTTCGTGATGACGCTTGGGATCGTCGGCCCGTACCTCTACTACCAGTACAACCGGGGGAACCTATGAACGACGACGCACGAGCGGACGGCGGCACGGCATCGGCGACGGACTCCGGCGCGCCCGCGGGGGCGCTCGCGGAGGTCGACGGGTACCGGGTCCTCCTGTACCTCGGGCTCCTCGGGATCTTGGCGTTCTTCATGATCCCGATCGAGTCCGGGCTCGTCACCTCGTTCAAGACGTCGACCGGCGTCACCGGGTCGCTCCCGTTCGCGCCGCCGACGGGGAGCACGTTCACGCTGGAGAAGTGGCGCACGGCGTTCGACGCGCTCGGACGCGGCCTCATAAACAGCGCGCTGTACGCGATCCCGGCGACCGTCATCTCGGCGCTGCTCGGGAGCTTCGCGGCGTACGGCCTCACGCAGTCCGACTGGAAACAGCGGTACAAGGCGCCGGTCCTCGCGCTGTTCGTCGCGGGGATCTTCATCCCGTACCAGGCGGTTCTGGTGCCGCTCTCGCAGTTCTGGTCGATGATCCCGCTCCAGGACGCCCTCGGCTTCCTGTGGGCGCTCGGGATCAACAACGACTACACCGGGATCTTCGAACTGATCGTCACGCACGTGGCCTACGGGCTCCCGATCTGTACGGTCCTGTTCAGGTCGTACTACAAGAACATGAGCGAGGAGATGATCGAGGCCGCGCGGCTGGACGGCGCGTCCATCCGCCGGATCTACCGCCGCATCGTGCTCCCGCTCTCGGGACCGATGTTCGCGGTGGTCCTGATCTACCAGTTCACGCAGATCTGGAACGACCTCCTGTTCACCCTCGTGTTGGTCCAGACCGAATCCAGCGCGGCGGCGCCGATCGTGTTGATCCTCGCCGGGCTGGGCACGTCGCTCGAAGGACAAGACTTCGCGCTCCGCATGGCGGGCGCATTCATCGCCGCCCTCCCGACGCTCGCGGTCTACATCGCGTTCGGCGAGGAGTTCGCCGAGGGGGTGGCGACATGAACGGCGCCGTTCGCGGGCAGCAATCCATGACTCGACAGCAACCACGCAGCCGACCGAAGGTATCGCTCTCAAACCGCCGCGCCGTTCCGCGGGGGCGATAGCATGGGGACGCTCGAACTCGACGGCGTGAGCAAGGTGTTCCCCGACGGGGACGGCGAGGTCGTCGCCGTCGACGACGTCGACATCGAGATGCGCGACGGCGAGTTCCTCGTCGTGGTCGGCCCCTCCGGCTGCGGTAAGTCGACAACCCTCCGGATGGTCGCGGGGCTGGAGACGGTGACCAGCGGCGAGATCCGACTCGCCGGGAGCGTCATCAACGACGTGAAACCCCAGCACCGCGACATCGCGATGGTGTTCCAGTCGTACGCGCTGTACCCGCACATGACGGTACAGGAGAACATGGCGTTCGGACTGGAGGAGTCGACGGACCTCTCCGACGACGAGATCGAGACGCGCGTCACCGACGCCGCGGGGACGATGGGGATCGGCGAGCTGCTGGACCGGAAACCGTCCGACCTCTCCGGCGGCCAGCAGCAGCGGGTCGCGCTCGGGCGGGCGATCGTCCGCGACCCCGAGGTGTTCCTCATGGACGAGCCGCTCAGCAACCTCGACGCCAAGCTCCGCTCCGAGATGCGGACGGAGCTCCAGCGGCTCCAGGCCGAGCTGGACGTGACGACGATGTACGTCACGCACGACCAGACCGAGGCGATGACCATGGGCGACCGGATCGCGATCCTCAACGCCGGCGAGCTCCAGCAGGTCGCGACGCCGCTGGAGTGTTACCACGAGCCGGCCAACCGGTTCGTCGCCGGGTTCATCGGCGAGCCGTCGATGAACTTCTTCGAGGTCGAGCGCGACGCCGGTACCCTCCTCGGCGACGCCTTCGACTACCCGCTCTCCGAGTCCACCCTCGGCGACGTCGGCGACATCACCGACCTCACGCTCGGGGTTCGGCCCGAGGACATCTCGCTGGCCGACGACCCGGCCGGCGAGCACACCTTCTCGACGGTGGTCGAGGTCGTCGAGCCGATGGGCGACGAGAACACCGTCTACCTGCGGTTCGAGGACGCGCCGGAGGGCGAGACGTTCATCGCCACCGTCGGCGGCCTCCAGCAGATCTCGGTCGGCGACGAGGTCCACGTGGAGATCCCCGAGGAGACGATCCACCTCTTCGACGGGACCACCGGCGACGCGGTCCACAACCGCGAGATCGACGAGTAGTCCCGGAGGTCTCCCTCCGCGTCGGCGGCGACGGCTGTCCCGGCGCCGTCACTCCCGGATTCGGTCCACTTCTCGCCGGACGCTCTCTCGCACTCGGTCGGCGACGTCGCCGCCCGGGTCGGTGACGGTCTCGGCGTCTTCGGTCTCCAGGAGGCGGTCCAGCTTGCGCTCGAACTCCCGTTCGTCGATGTCGCCGCGCGCGTAGCGCTCGCGGAGGGCGTCGAGCGCGGGGTCGCCGGTGGCGTCCGCGCGGTCGTCGGCGTCGTCGGGGACCGGCTTCGTGAGGACGTGGAAGACGGGCAGGACGATGACGAGCCCGAAGAACCACACGAGCGGGAGCCACCACCAGACGCCGGTGAGGAGCGGGGCGGCGACGCCGGCGCCGACGACGCAGAGGGCGAACACCCGTCGCCAGCGGTGGCGGAGGTTCCACGCGATCCGGCCGGGGAGTCCGGTCATGGTCGAGGCGACGCCGGCGAGGCCCAAAGCGGTTTCGTCGACCGACCCGGCGGCCGCGGCGGTGTCACTCCCGGTCGATCACGAGCCGGTCGCCGGGGCCGACGCCGTGGCGCTCGCTCCACCCGCGCGGCACTTCGAGGACGTACCGCCCCGTCCCCTCGTGGCGGGTGAGCGGCGGCGACTCCGGGGGCGCCTCGTGGACCGTCGTGACGGTCCCGTCGGCGTCGGCGAAGACGATGTCGAGCGCGAACGCCATGTCGCGCATCACGTAGGCGCGCTCGGCCGCCTCGTCGTGGACGAACAGCATCCCCTCGCCGGCGGGAAGGTCGTCGGTCGCGGAGAGCCCGACGTAGCGTTTCACGAAGCCGTCGGCGACGCGGACCTCGACGGTCGCGAGCGTCTCGCCCGTCTCGCCGTCGACGGCCTCGACCGTGGCGGTGTCGTACCCGGTGATGAGGAGGGCCGGGTTCGCGGCGGCGGCACCGACGGCCGCGAGGGCGATCAGCGCGAGCGCGGCCGCGACACCGACGAGGCGGCGGTTCACGGTCGATCCTCGCGCCCGAGAAAGAAACCGTTTTCCGCTCCCGGCGGGTTCAGACGGGTGAGGGCTCGTGGTCTAGCTGGTTATGACGCGGCCTTTACAAGGCTGAGATCGGCGGTTCGAACCCGCCCGAGCCCATTTCTGGGACGAACGAAGTGAGTCACAAAAATGTACCCGAGGGCGGTCGAACCCTGAAAGACGCAGCGTCGAGCGAAGCGAGACGACCGTCTTTCTTCGGTTCGAACCCGCCCGACCCACTATCGGCGCCGCGAACAATTCGTGAGCGGCGCCGCTGTGACTGTTTGAGGGCGGGTTCGAAGCAGGGAACGGAGCGAGCGAAGCGAGCGGAGTGAGTGAGGTTCGAACCCGCCCGATCCCGCTGTTGCTGTCGCGAGCAAAACCGCGAGCGACAGCGAAGTGCGTGTCTGAGGGCGCGGTTCGAACCCTATCGGTCGGGCGCAGCGACGAAGGAGCGAGCACGTCCGATTTCGGTTCGAACCCGCCCGAGCCCACGACCGGGCGACCGTCAGTCGGAGAGCAGTCGGCCGAACAGCAGCGGGGAGACGAGCAGCGCGACGGGGACGGCGATCCACACCTGACCCGCGAACACGTCGTACTGGCCGAGCGTGACCGAGACCGGTGTCCCCTCGACGTATCCGACGAGAAACTCGAAGCCGACGGTGAGGAGGGTCCAGAGGACGCCGACGGAAAGGAGTTCGGCGCGGGAGTAGGCGATCGAGGTACGTGAGAAGTACGCCCGAGCGACCAGCAGGATCGCCGCGACCAGGACGGCGGTGCTCGCCACGTGTCCGGAGTACTCCCCGATCCGGGGGATGAGGACGATCTCGCGGAGCGCCCCGTTGGCGACGGCGATCGCCGCCAGCGCGGCCCAGACGCCCAGCGGATAGCCGACTGCGCCGACGGCGCTCCGTTCCGTGTCGGTGTCGGTCGAAGTGCTCATACCGTCTCGCCACGCGGCGAGGAGAAAGCCGTATCGAGCGTTCTCACCGGGAGAGAGCCGGGACGGGACCCCGGTCGTTACAGGTCGGCCGCGTCGAACTTCAGGAGGCCGGCGAGCGGCGGTGCGAGCGTCCAGAACACCAGCATCGCGGCCGCCGACAGCTGCTGGTTCGCGGTCTCGCCGCTGAACAGCCGCTCAGCGAGGAAAGCGTTCGCGAGCGCCTCGACGGCGGTCGTCGGGTTCGAGGCCCGGAGGAACACGTCGACCTGGGTCGCGGACACGGGCAGGGCGTCGAGGGCGGGCCCGACGGCGCCGACGAGCTGGCCGGTGAGCGGGCCCCACAGCAGGACGAACAGGATGTAAATTCCGACGCCGCCGATGAGTGCCCGACGCTGGGTCGGGAACGCGGCCGAGCAGCCGACGGAGATGGCGACGAACACGACGCCGAGCGCGGCCGCGAACACGGTGTAACCGAGGAACGCGCCGGCGTTGAACACGACCGGCGCCGCGATCAACACCAGCGCGGGCAGCAGGAACCCGGCGAACACCGCGAGCGCGATCGCCGCGCCGCGCCCGGCGACCTTGCCCAAGACCACGTCGGCCCGCGAGTGCGGCAGCGACAGGAGCAGCTTCAGCGAGCCGGACTCGCGCTCGCCGCTCACGGCGTTGTAGCCGACGACGACGCCGACGAGCGGG
Source organism: Halorubrum sp. SS7 (assembly GCF_005435055.1). NCBI lineage: Archaea > Methanobacteriati > Methanobacteriota > Halobacteria > Halobacteriales > Haloferacaceae > Halorubrum > Halorubrum sp. SS7. The sequence continues at coordinate 63,136 of NZ_SGXV01000014.1, read as the reverse complement.
ATCAGCGTCGTGACGAGGAAGCGACCGACGAAGGCGCTCAGCAGTAGCTCCGTGGCGAACTGCTCGCTCTCGCCGGTGGGCCGCACCGCGTACGCGAACGCCGCGACGAGCAGCGAGAACAGCACCACTAGCGCGATCATGCCGCGGGACCGAACGGTCTCGCGGAAGTCCTTCCGGGCGACGGCGGCGAGGCTCATCGGTCCACCTCCTCGGTCGCCGAATCGTCGTCGGGCGTCGAGTCGGCGTCGGGCGTCGAGTCGGCGTCGGCCGTCGATTCGGAGTCGGCGTCGGCCGTCGAGTCGGCGTCGGCCGTCGATTCGGAGTCGGCCGTCGGGTCGAGTTCGGCGGGTTCCGAGTCGGTTCCGTCGGGCGCCGAACCGGCCGCGTCGCCCTCGGTGTACGCCAAGAAGAGGTCCTCCAGCGAGGCCTCGCGGGTGTGGAAGTCGTCGACTGCGACCCCGGCGTCCTCCAGCGCCGCGATGACCTCCGTCTTCGCGTCGCTGGCGCAGTTCACCACCAGTTCGTCGCCGTCGCGGGAGACCCCGGAGACGCCGGGGAGGGCGCGGACCGCCGCGACCGCGTCCTCGTCGGCGCCCGCGGCCGCGACTTCGAGCGTCTCCTCGCCGCCGACGGCCTCGCGGAGCCCCTCGACGGAGTCCTCGGCGACGAGTTCGCCGTCGCGGAGGATGCCGACGCGGTCGCAGACGGCGTCGACCTGTTCGAGGATGTGCGAGGAGAAGAAGACGGTGGCGCCGCGCTCGGCCTCGGCGCGGACGATCTCGCGCATCTCCTTCGCGCCGGCCGGGTCGAGGCCGGAGGAGGGCTCGTCGAGGATCAGCAGGTCGGGCTCGCCGACGAGCGCCATCGCGAGGGCGAGCCGCTGGCGCATCCCCTTCGAGTACTCGCCGGCGGCGCGGTCGGCGGCGTCCCCGAGGCCGACGCGGTCGAGCAGCGCGTCCGGGTCGTCGGCGGCGTCCTTCGACTCGACGGCGAACTCGACGTGTTTTCGCCCGGAGAGCCGGTCGTACACCGAGAAGCCGTCGGGGAGCACGCCCGTCCGGCGCCGGATCTCGACGCCGTCCGTCGCGACCTCGGCGCCGAGCACGCGGACCGTCCCCGCGGTCGGGCGGACGAGGTCCAAGAGCATGTCGATCGTCGTGGACTTGCCCGCGCCGTTCGGCCCGAGGAACCCGTACACCTCGCCGTCTTCGACGGTGAGATCGAGGTCGCGAACGGCCGTGACCTCGTCGAACTCCTTGGTCACGCCCCGTAGCTCGATGGCGGTCATGCCTTCCGGTTCCGGCGTGAGTTGATAAAGGGTTGCGGGTCGGGGCGAGCGTCGCGCGGGCGTCGCGGCGCTCACGCGTCGCTTGTGGGCGGCCACGCCACGCCGCGCTCGGCGAGCAGGTCGGCGAACGCGTCCTCGTCGACGACGGGCACGCCCTCGGCGTCGGCGTCGTCGCGCTTGGACCGACCCGGGCTCTCGCCCGCGACGAGGTAGTCGGTGTTGCCGGAGACGCTGGACGTGGCGTTCGCGCCGTGCGCCTCGACGTGCGCCTGCGCGTCGCCGCGGGGCACCGACAGCGACCCGGTGAACACGAAGGTGAGCCCGTCGAGCGCGTCGGCCGGGCCGGAGGCCGCGTCGGTCTCGAACGGCTCGGGGTCGACCCCGCGCTCGCGGAGCCCCGCGATCGCCGCGCGGTTCTCCTCGCGGTCGAGGAACGTCCGGATCGACGCCGCCACCTCGGGGCCGACGTCGTCCACCTCGCGGAGCGCGTCCTCGTCCGCGTCGAGGAGCGCGTCGAGCGTCCCGAAGTGCGCGGCGAGCGCCCGGGCGGTCGTCGCGCCCACGTCGGGGATCCCGAGCCCGGCGAGGAAGTCGTCGAGGGGCGGGTTCCGCGTCGCGTCCAGTTCGGCGATCAGGTTCTCGGCGCTCCTCGAACCCCACCCCTCCAGTTCGGCGAGCTCCGCGGCGGTCAGATCGTACAGGTCCGGCAGCGACTCGACGAGGCCGGCCTCGCGGAGCTGCTCGACGCGCTCCGGGCCGAGCCCCTCCACGTCGAGCGCGTCGCGGCGCGCCCAGTGCTCGACCGCGCGCTCCAGCTGCGCCGGACAGCCGAGCCCGCCGGTACAGAACGCGAGCGGGCCGTCGCGCTCGACCGCGGCCCCGCAGACCGGACACTCGTCGGGGAACTCGTAGGCCCCCTCGCTCCGCTTCTCGACGACCTCCGGGACGTAGGGGATCACGTCGCCGGCGCGGTAGATCCGGACGCGGTCGCCGACGTTCACGCCGAGGGCCTCGATCTCGGCGGGGTTGTGGAGCGTCGCGCGCGAGACGGTGACGCCGCCGACGTCGACGGGGTCGAGCTCGGCGACCGGCGTGAGCCGCCCGGTGCGGCCGACCTGGACCGTGACCCCCTCGACGGTCGTCGTCGCGGTCCGGGGCGGGAACTTGTGGGCGAACGCCCAGCGCGGCGCGCGCGACGTGCTCCCGAGCGCCTCGCGGTGCGCGAGGGCGTCGACCTTGATCACGACGCCGTCGACGGCGTAGTTCAGGTCGTCGCGGGCGGTGAGGATCTCGTCGCGGTAGTCGATCGCGGCCTCGACGTCGTCGACGACCTCGACCCGGTCGTTCCGGCGGAGCCCGAGCGACTCGAACGCGTCGAGGACGTCGCGGTGGCGCGCGGGGCGCTCCGGGCCGCCCTCGCCCGCCTCCCACGCGAGCACGTCGAAGAAGAAGACGTCGAGGGGGCGCTCGGCGACGACCGCGGGGTCGAGCTGGCGGAGCGTGCCGGCGGCGGCGTTGCGCGGGTTCGCGAACGGCTCCTCGCCGCGCTCGATCAGCTCGTCGTTGTACGCCTCGAAGGCGTCGCGGGGCATGTAGACCTCCCCCCGAACGGCGAGCCGGGCGGGGTGGTCGTCGCCGCGCAGGCGGCCGGGGACGGAGGGGATCGTCCGGACCTGCTCGGTGACGTCGTCGCCCTCGCGGCCGTCGCCGCGCGTGGCCGCGCGGACGTACTCGCCGTCCTCGTAGATCACCTCGATCGAGAGGCCGTCGAACTTCGGCTCGCAGACGTACGCGAGGTCGGCGGGGTCGAAATCGGGGAGGTCGCCGGCCTCGGCGGCGTCCGCGAGCCCCCCGCGGACGCGCTCGTCGAACTCGCGGACGGCCGCCGCGTCGGTCGCGTTGTCGATGGAGCGCATCGGCGCGACGTGCTCGACGGTCGCCAGCTCGTCGAGGGGCTCGCCGCCGACCCGCCGGGTCGGGGAGCCCTCGGTCGGGAGGTCGAAGGCGGCTTCGAGCGCCTCCAGCCGGGCGAACAGCGCGTCGTACGCCGCGTCGGAGATCAGGGGGTCGGCCGCGACGTAGTAGCGGTGGTCGTGCTCGCGGACCGCCGCGCGGAGCAACTCGGCCTGCTCGGCCGCCTCGTCGGGGGAGAGGTCCTCGACCGGGTCGAACTCGGTCGGCGGGTCCTCGACGTACGGGTTCTCGGCCGGGTCCGCGTGCCGGGTCGACGGAGTCGTCATCGACGGGAGATGGGGCCGACTCGGGGTAAAAATGACCGTTCCGACGGCGGTAGGGGAGCGGGCGGTCCGGGTTCGGTTTCGGTCAGGCGACGCGGTCGCCGCGCGCGAACACGGCCGCGGGGTCCTGCCACGCCGTCACGTCCTCGGTCGGGTCGGCGTCGAGGACGACCAGGTCCGCCGCGTACCCCTCTTCGACGCGGCCCACGTCGTCGAGCCCGAGCAGGTCGGCCGCGTTGACCGTGGCGGCTTCGAGCGCGCGCTCCGGCGAGAGCCCGTAGTCGACCATGTACGCCAGTTCCTGCGGGATGTCGGCGAAGAAGTTGAACGGCGTGCCCGCGTCCGTCCCCATCGCGATGGGGACGCCCGCGTCGAGCGCGTGGTCCCACGCGTCGTCGAAGCGGTCCGCGGCGTCCTCCGCCTTCGCGACCGCGTCCTCGGGGATGCCCGCCTCCACGCCGTTGTCGACGATGCCGCGGAGCGCGCTCGCGGTCGGGACCCAGTAGGTGCCGCGCTCGGCCATCATCTCGGCGGCCTCCCGGTCCATGAACGTCCCGTGTTCGACGCTGGAGATGCCGGCCTCGACGGCGTTTTTGATCCCCTCCTCGCCGTGGGCGTGGGCCGCGGTCGGCGTGTCGGTCGGCGCCGCCGCGTCGGTGAACGCGGCCAGCTCCTCGGGGGTCAGCTCGGGGGCGCCCGTCACCGCGCCCTCGGTGAGGACGCCGCCGGTGGCCATGCACTTGAGCACGTCCGCGCCGGCCTTCAGCTGCTCGCGGGCCGCCTTCCGCACCTCGGCGGGGCCGTCCGCCTCGCGGCCGAACCAGTTGCCGTGGCCGCCGGTCATGATCACGTTGCGGCCGCACGCGAGGACTCGGGGGCCGTCGATCTCGCCCGCGGCGACCGCCTCGCCCGCGTCGAGCGCGAGCGTCCCGCGGCTGCCGAGGTCGCGGACGGTCGTGACGCCGGCCGAGAGGGCGGCGTCGAGGTTGCCCGCGGCCCGGTAGCTCGCGGTGTAGTCGCTCTCGGAGACCGCGGTCGAGACGTCCGGGCGCCCGTCCATCATCACGTGGACGTGCGCGTCGATCAGCCCGGGCGCGACGACCTTGCCGCCGGCGTCGACCTCGGTGGGCTCGCCGTCGCGGTCGGCGAGGGCGTCGTCGACCGCCGCCGGCTCGCCGACCGCGACGACCTCGCCGTTCGCGACCGCCACGTCGGCCTCGCGCGTCCCCGCCGCGTCCGCCACGCGACCGCCTCGCAGTACGTACATACCACTACGAGGGAGCGTCGCCGTGGTAAACGCTCGGGTCGCGGTAGCCGGTTGCGCGGCCCTGACGCCGCTATCCGCCCCTACTTATAAACGGAGGGGCGGAGTTGACACGGGTGTGTCAACTGATAACGAATCCGAACGGGACGGCGGACTGTACGAGCGACGAATCGGGACGCCGAAGACCGTCGACGAGGTGAACGGCTACTGGCTGTTCGGGTTCGGCGTGCTGCTCGGGCTGGCCGGGGTCGCGGTCTTCCTCCTCACCGACTCCGCGACGACCGGGCGCGGTATCGGGTACGCGCTGGCGGCGCTTTCGCCCCCGCTCGTCATGCTCGGGGCCGTGATCCGGTTCCCGCTCCGGCGGACGGGGACCTACCTCGGGTACCTGGGGACCGCGGTCAGCGTCCTCGGCGTCGTCTGGTTCGTGAACATCTTCCCCGACGGGTGGTTCACGACCTCCGGCGACCCGACCGTGATCACCGTCTACGGCGTCGGGCTGTTGCTCATCGGGCTCGCGGGGACGGTCGTCCCGCTGCTCTCCGACCCCGTCTACGAGGACTACGAGCGGATGCGCGGCGAGGCGGCCGCGGCGACCGCGACCGCCGAGGAGACGAGCGGGGAGCTGGACGCGGCGCGCGACGAGCTCGCGGCCACCGAGTCGGAGCTGGAGGCGACCCGCGAGGAGCTCGCCGACACCGAGGCCGAACTGGAGACCGCCCGCGAGGAGCTCGCGACCACCGAGTCGGAGCTCGACGCGGCGCGCGAGGACGCGACGGCCGCGGAGGCGGCGGCCGCGTCGCTCCGCGAGAGCAAGGCCCGGTTCGAGCTGTTCGAGGACGCGAGCAGGCGGCCGCGCTGGCGGCTCCGCCACCGCAACGGCAACGTCATCGCAACCTCCGGGCAGGCGTACAGCAGCCGCGGGAAGGCCCAGCAGGGGCTCCACAGCGTGCGGCGGAACGCGCTCGGCGCCGGCCTCCTCCGGATCGAGACGCCGAGCGCGGAGGCCGAGGCGGTCGCCGACGACGACGGGCCGGAGCCGGACGACGCCGCGGCGCCGGACGTGGCCATCCCCGACGAGGCGGCGGCCCCCGAGAGCCGGGCGACCTTCGAGCTGTTCGCGGACAACGCCGACGAGTGGCGGTTCCGGCTCCGCCACGACAACGGCAACGTGCTCGGCGACTCCGGCGAGGGGTACGCCTCGAAGTCCAACGCGAAGCGCGCGCTCTCGCGGCTGCGCGACCACGCCGCCGCCGCGGACTACCTCCGGATCGACCCCGCGGCGTTCGAGGTGTACGAGGACGCGGGGGGCAAGTGGCGCTGGCGGCTCGTCCACGAGAACGGCAACGTCATCGCCGACTCCGGCCAGGGGTACGCCTCCCGACAGAAGGCTCGACAGGGCCTCGACAGCGTCAGGTCGAACGCCGGGGGCGCCGGGCTCGAATTCCCCGACGGCGACGACGAGGGGCGCGCGTCCGAGAGCAAAGCGACCTTCGAGGTGTACGAGGACGCGGGGGGCAAGTGGCGCTGGCGGCTCGTCCACGACAACGGGAACATCATCGCCGACTCCGGCGAGGGGTACGCCTCGAAGTCCAACGCGACCGACGCGGTCGAGCGCGTGAGCGAGTACGCGCCCGACGCGAGGGCGTTAGCCGCCGGGAGCGCGGCGTTCGAGATCTACGAGGACGCGGGGGGCAAGTGGCGCTGGCGGCTCCGCCACCGCAACGGCAACGTCCTCGCCGACTCCGGCGAGGGGTACGCCGCCCGGTCGAACGCCGTCGAGGCCGTGACCCGCGTGAAGGCGAACGCGCCCGGCGCGGAGACGGTCGAGAAGTAGGCGACGCGGCGCGGGCCGAGCGGGCTTTTTTCGAGTCAGGTCGCGGCCAAGAGCTTCAGCCGCAGGTCGCGCTCGTCGACCTCGTACTTGAACGCCGGGTTGCCGTCGACCAACACGTACGGGACGCGCTCGCCGTACTCGTCGGCGAGCTCCGGGTCGGTGTCCACGTCGACCACGTCGAGGGCGACCGTCACGCCGTCGAGGTCGGCCGCGACCGACTCTATCGTCTCGCGGGCGACGACGCACAGCGAGCAGTCCTCGCGGGTGTAGAGGGTGACAGAGACGGTCGTCGCGTCGGCGTCGCCCTCGCGTCCGGCCGCGTCGCCGGCGTCGTCCCCGCTCACGGCTCGCCGTCGTCGGAGAGCAGCTCCTCGGCGACCGTCGCGGCGTCCAGCAGGTCGGGGTCGACCGCGAGGTCGGCGACCGTCGCGACGAACTCCGGCAGCGACCGGCTCGCGTAGGTGACGACGCGGACCTCGGGGTTCAGCTCCTTGGCCACCGGGATGCCGGTCGCCTCCTCGACGTCGGTGAGGACGAAGTAGGCGGCGTCGGCGACGCCCGCGTCTTCGAGCTTCGGCGCCGTGACGAGCCCCTCGATCCGGCGGACCTCGACGCCCAGCGCGGCGAGCTTCTCGCCGAGGCCGTGTTGGTCGGGGCCGGCGACGACCGCGAGTCGGCCCTCTGCGCGGCCGCCGTCGGGGCGGGCTGACGGCTCCGCCATCACTCGTACTCGATCGTCGCGGGCGGCTTGTGGGTCACGTCGTACACCACGCGCGCCACGTTCTCGTTCTCGCCGGTGATCCGGCTCTGGATGCGCTGGAGCGTGCTCCAGTCGATCTCCTGTGCCCGGGCGGTCATGCCGTCGCGGCTCTCGACGGAGCGCACGGCGACGACCCAGCCGTGGACGCGGTTGTCGCCCTTGACGCCGGTCGCCTTGCCGAGGACCGCGGCGAACGCCTGCCACGGGTCGTACTCCGCCAGTTCCTCCTCGACGACGTGGGTCGCCTCGCGGGCGACCGCGGCCTTCTCGGGCGTGACCTCGCCGACGATCCGAACGGCGAGTCCGGGCCCGGGGAACGGCATCCGCTCGGAGATGATCTCTTCGAGGCCGAGCGCGCGGGCCACCTCGCGCACCTCGTCCTTGTAGAGGTCGCGCACGGGCTCGACGATCCCCTCGAAGTCGACGACCTCGGGGAGGCCGCCGACGTTGTGGTGCGACTTGATGTTCCCCTCCGACTCGATGCGGTCGGGGTAGATCGTCCCCTGAACGAGGTAGTCGGCGTCCACGTCGCGCGCGACCGTCTCGAACTCGTCGATGAACCCCTCGCCGATGACGTGGCGCTTCTCCTCGGGGTCCGTGACGCCCGCGAGGCGGTCGAAGAACCGGTCTTGGGCCTCGATCACCCGCAGCGACTCCATGAAGTCGAACGTGTCACGGATCTCCGCGGTCTCTCCCTTCCGCATCAGCCCCGTGTCGACGTAGACGGGGGTGAGCTGGTCGCCGACCGCCTCGTACGCGAGCGTCGCCGCGACCGAGGAGTCGACCCCGCCGGAGAGGGCGATGACGGCGTTCGCGTCGCCGATCGCCTCCCGTATCTCCGCTTTCGCCTCCGCGATGAATTCCTCCGTCTCGACCATCTATAGCCTCACGTCCGCGTTCCGCTCTGTTGTGTCCGTCGATCCCAGCGCCGCCTCGACGAGGGAGACGAACGGCGGGCTCGCCCGGTCCGGGCGCGACCGGAACTCGGGGTGCGCCTGCGTGCCGAAGAAGAACGGGTGGTCCGGGCGTTCGAGGATCTCCATCCGGTTGTCCGCGCGGCCGGAGAAGACGAGCCCGTCGGCCTCCAGGTCGTCGATGTACTTGGGGTTCACCTCGTAGCGGTGGCGGTGGCGCTCCGTGCAGGCGTCGGCGCCGTACACCTCGGCCGCGAGCGTGTCGGGCTCGATGTCGGTCTCGTGGGCGCCGAGCCGCATCGTCCCGCCCATGTCTTCCGTCTCGTACTGCTCGGGGAGGAGGTCGATGACGGGGTGGGGCGTGTCGGGGTCGATCTCCGCCGAGTGGGCGCCGTCGAGCCCGAGGACGTTCCGCGCGTGTTCGACGACGGCCATCTGGAAGCCAAGGCAGAGCCCGAGGAACGGCACGTCGTTCTCGCGGGCGTAGCGGACCGCCTCGATCTTCCCGTCCGTGCCGCGGGAGCCGAACCCGCCGGGGACGACGACCGCGTCGGCCGTCGCGAGCCGCTGCTCGTGTTCCTCCCGCGTCTCGTCGGCGTCGACCCACAGCACGTTCACCTCGGTGCCGGTCTGGATGCCCGCGTGTTTCAGCGCCTCGTGGATGGACATGTAGGCGTCTTCGAGGGCGTACTTGCCGACGAGCGCCACGTCGATCTCCTCGTCGCGGTCGCGGGTGACGAGGTCCCGCCACTCGGTCGACCGCTCCGCCTTCGGGAGCGCCTCGTCGGCGAGGCCGAGCCGCTCCATCACGTACTCGTCTAACCCCTCGTCTTCGACCATCAGCGGGACGTGGTAGATGTCCTCCACGTCGGGGTTCGAGAAGACGGCGTCCGTGGACACGTCACAGAACAGGGCGATCTTCTCTTTCGTTTCCGGGTCGAGCCGGTCCTCGGAGCGGCCGACGAGGACGTCCGGCTGGAGCCCGATCGAGCGCAGTTCCTTCACGGAGTGTTGGGTCGGCTTCGTCTTCTGCTCGCCGTTCTTCGAGTACGGGACGAGAGTGACGTGGGTGAAGAGGATGTCCTCGTCGTCCTCCTCGTGGGCGAACTGCCGGAGGGCTTCGAGGAACGGCATCGACTCGATGTCGCCGACGGTCCCGCCGATCTCGACGAGGCAGACGTCGGAGCCCTCGGCGGCCTCGCGGATCCGGCGCTTGATGTCGTCGGTGACGTGCGGGATGATCTGAACCGTCTTCCCGAGGTAGTCGCCGGCGCGCTCGCGCTCGATGACGTGCTCGTACGTCTTCCCCGTGGTGACGTTGTGGTCGAACGTCATGTCGGTGCCGAGGAAGCGCTCGTAGTTGCCTAGGTCGAGGTCGACCTCGCCGCCGTCCTTGAGCACGTACACCTCGCCGTGCTCGTACGGGTTCATCGTCCCGGCGTCGACGTTGAGGTACGGGTCCACCTTGACGGCGGTCACGTCGAAGCCCGCGTTGGCGAGAAGGCGCCCGGTGCTGGCGGCCGTGATGCCCTTGCCCAGCCCGGACATCACACCGCCCGTGACGAACACGAACTTCCGACCCAGCGAGGGGTCGTACCCCGTGTCGGGATCTGCTGGCATATCGACCGTCCGTCAGGCGCCGGCAAAACCGTTTCGGACCCTCCGTTTCGGGTGGACGTTCGTGACTGTCCGCTGCGGCACCGTCCGACCCCCGGCGGGGGGCCGGCTCACTCCGGCGCGGCGAGCCGGTAGCACATGCCGGGCTCGTCGGTGTCCTCCGGGGCGCGCTCGGTGTAGTAGATCCCGTCGTCGGTGACGAACGGCGCGCTGGTCACCTCGCCGTTGCCCTCGACCGCCCAGGTCACCGAGCCGTCCCCGCGGTCGAGCGCGTAGAGGTGGTGGTCGTACGAGCCGACGAGGACGTGCCCGTTCGTCACGGTGACGTTCCCGGTGATCCACCCGTCCGTCGGGGTCGACCACAGCTCCTCGCCGGTCGCCAGATCGATCGCGTAGACGTTCGTGTCGTGGCTCCCGACGTACACCGTCCCGTCGTGGACCGCCGGCGCGCACATGACGCCGCCCGTGCGGATCGGGTCGGGCTCGTCCGACGGCGACACGGACTCGTCGGTCTCGAACGCCCAGAGCCCGGAGCCGTCGGCGACATCGACGGCGGTGACGGTGCCCGCCCACGACGGCACCACCGCGATTCCGCGGCTGACCGCGATCGGCGCCTTGACGTCGCCGCCGGTGTCGAAGGTCCACGCGCGCTCGCGGTCGGAGACGGACCACGCGTAGACGCGGCCGTCGTTGGCGCCGAACAGGAAGCGGTCGCGGTCGAGGTCGACCGCGATCGTCGAGTGCGGGTGGTCGGTCGGCCGGCCGTCGCGCCACACCTCCTCGCCGCTCTCGGCGTCGAGCGCGACGGCGGCGCCGCTCGGCGGCGTGAACTCGACGGCGAGGTACAGCGTGCCGTCGTGGTACGTCGGGCTGGCGGCGGCCGCGTCGCCGACGTCGGTCTGCCACTCGATCTCGCCGGTCGCGACCGAGACCGCGGAGACGACGCCGTCGTAGGTGCCGACGTACGCCGACCCCTCGGCGACCGCGGGGGTGCCGTGGCTTCCCCACTTGGCGTCGGAGAGGTCAGTCGCCCAGTTCGTCGTCCCGTCGACCGCGATCGACTGGATCCGGCCCGTGTCGTCGGCGACGAGGATGTCGCCCGCCGGCGTCGGCATCGGGCTGCCCTTCGAGGCGGAGTGCTCGCCGCGGTTCGCCGGCACCGACCACCGCACCTCGACGCTCTCGGGTATCGTCGCGTCGATGTGGCCGTGGTTCCGGAGCCCCTGTCGGAACTGCGACGTGAGCCCGTCCGACGACTGCGGTCGGGCGGCGAGGTCCAGCGGCAGGTCGGCCTCGTCGAATCCCGACCCGGCGCCGGCGGCGGGCGAGTCGCCGTCGCCCGGCGAGTCGCCGCCGAGCGAGCTACACCCGGCGAGGCCGGCGACGCCGACCCCGCCGGCGACGCGGAGCCAGTCGCGGCGCGTGCGATCTCTCATAGGGACCGGTTCGGGGGTGAGGATAAAAATCCACCTCGCTCGGAGCGAGCGGAGTCGAAGGACGCGACGCGGCCGCGGCTGGTCGGGGCAGCGGTCCGAGTGAAGTTTTGCGAGGGAAGAGCGCTCCGAGAGCGCCTTCCGCATCACGGGGGGTGTACCCCGGCGATGCGAGGGGAGGGATTTGAACCCACGGACCTCTACAGGAGCGGAGCTTGAATCCGCCGCCGTTTCCGGGCTTGGCTACCCTCGCACGCGGGCTGGCGTTGGATGGGCGCCTTCTTTACGCCGTCGGTTCCGCGCCGACCAGCGTCGCGCGGAACCCGCCCGCTGCCGACTCGTCGATTTCGAGCGTCCAGCCGTGCGCGGCCGCGACGCGCTCGACGATGGCGAGCCCGATCCCGGTGCCGCCGTCCGGCGAGACGCCGAAGTCGGTCAGCGCCGCGCGGTCGCCCTGGTCGTCCGGAAGGCCCGGTCCGTCGTCGGCCACGTAGATCCCCCGGTCGTCGACCCCGACTCGGACCGTCGGCGCGTCGCCGCCGTGGTCGAAGGCGTTGCCGATCAGGTTGCCGACGGCGCGCCGGAGCAGCGTCGGGTCGCCGGTGACGGGGCCGGCCTCGTCGACGACGAGGTCGGCGTCGGGGGGGCAGTCGCCGAAGTCGCCCGACTCCAGGCAGTCGGCCGCGAGCTCGGAGAGGTCGACCGCGGCGTCCTCGGTCTCGATCTCCTCGGGCTCGCGGGCCATCACGAGCGCCTCGTCGATCATCGTCTCGATCCGGTCGAGCGCGTCCTCGGCCGCCGCCAGCCCCTCCGTCTCGCCGGTCTCGCGCGCGAGGTCGACGTACCCCCGAGCGACAGACAGCGGGTTCCGGAGGTCGTGCGAGAGGAAGCCCGCGAGGCGTTCGAGCCGCTCGTTGAGCCGCTTCAGCTCGCGCTCGCGTTCGACCCGGTCCGTCACGTCGCGGATGACCCCGACCGCGCCGACGATCGACCCGTCGTTCTCGATCGGCGTCAGCCGCGTTTCGACCGTCATCTCGCAGCCGTCGCCGAGCGTCGTCGTGAGCTGGACGCGCTCGTCGTCCGCCTCGCCGTCGAGGACCCGTTCGACCGCCGCCCGGTAGCGGTCCCCGGTCTCCGCGCTCCAGTACCCCTCCTCGACGAGCCGCTCGGGGTGTTTCGCGTGGAGCACGTCCTCGTCGAAGCCGGTCACCTCGCGGAGCCGGTCGTTGACGAACACGCGGTTTCGGTCGCCGTCGAGGACGTAGGCCCCGTCGCCGAGGGCGTTCACGATCGACTCGGCGTGGTCGATCGGGCTCGACTCCGACGGGGGTTCCATACGGTCGCTACGGGGCGCACGGTAAAGTCACTCTCGGGTGACCGACGGCTCGCTCTGCGTGTCAACCAGCTATCATGGCGACGCCGACCACCGCGAGGACGGCCGCGACGAGCCGGAGCCGGAAGTGGCGCTCGCCGAGCAGCACGCCGCCGAGGACGACCGCGACGATCGCCTGCGTGTTGATCACCGGCGAGGCGACGCTCGCGGGCAGCGCCGCGAACGCGACCGTGGTCAGGTGCTCGCCGACGGCGACGAGCGCGCCGGCCGCGAGGAACTTCGGAACGTCCCGCCGGCTCGCGTCGATCGGGGTTCGCACGGCCGCCGGGAGCAGCACGACCGCGACGCCGGCGAGCAGCAGCGGCACCCAGAGCGTGCCGGGGATCGCGAGCTCCTGGAGCGCGACCCGCTTGCCCACGTCGCCGACGGCGTAGCAGGCCGCGCTCGCGAGCGCCAGTTGTGCGGGCCGCGAGCGGGCGGCCCGCGCGAGCGGCGCGAAGAAGCTGCCCGGCTCGTAGTTCGCGACGTACACCGCGAGCGTGGTGACGACGACGCCGGCGACCTGGACCGGCGCCAGCACCTGGCCGAGCAGCCCGACCTCCAGCGGGAGGACGAACATCGGGATCACCTTGTTGATCGGCGCGACGTACGACACCGCCCCGTCCTCGATGGCGCGTAGGAAGAGGACGAACGCCGCCGCCGTCGCGACGCTCGTCCCGGCGACGACGGCGAACCGCCGGGGGACGGCGAGCCCCGACAGGCCGGCCGCGGCGTCGCCGAACCCGACCGTGAGCCCGGTGCCCGCGAGGAACCACCCGAGCGCCGCGGCGTTGACCGCCACCGTCAGCGCCGCGGGCGGGTACTCGGAGAAGGCGCGCTTCAGGACGAAGAGGTACGTCCCCCAGACGACCGCGGCGGCGACGGCGAAGAGGAGTCCGGGAGCCATTCGTTCGCCCCGAGCGCGACCGGCGGAAAGAGTGGTTCGATCCGGTCGCGGAGCCGCCCGGTTCCGGGCCTCGCGAAACGGTTAGGTCGCTCCCGCGAGAACGCCGCGCACATGGACGACCACACCCGCGACCCGGGCGTCGCCCCGCCGCTCGGGAACCCGACCGGGTGGCACGCGGGCGGCGAGCCGTCCGGCGACGGGGAGGCGTCGGCGGACGGCGCGGCCGACGCGGGGGCCGTCGGGGGGTACTGGGAGCACGCGACGCTCCGGCGCGCGACCGAACACGGGGTCCGGCTGTTCAACGACGCCGCCTACCACGAGAGCCACGACTGCTTCGAGGACGAGTGGTACAACTACGGCCGCGGCACCGCGGAGAGCGCCTTCCTCCACGGGATGGTCCAGGTCGCCGCCGGCGCGTACAAGCGCGTCGACTTCGGCAACGACGCGGGGATGCGGTCGCTGTTCGAGACGGCCCTCCAGTACCTCGACGGCGTCCCGAGCGACTTCTACGGCGTCGACGTCGCGGACGTCCGGGAGACCCTCCGCGCCGCGCTCGACGACCCGAGCGCGGTCGACGGCTGGCGGATCGCCCTCGACGACGCTCGCCCGCCGGCGTACCCCGCGGACTACGAGTACGCGGAGCGGGTGGAATAGGCTGTTACATCACGACGCAGTAGTTATCGACAACAGCTGGTTGGCGATCTTATCGAGATCTACTCTTGTTCAAACATCGCACGGATATCCATATCCTCCGAGTCGAATGCCTGACTGATAATCCAGACAACGACCGCAAACAGAAGGAACAGGTATGAGACAAATATCGTCAGTATTCCAAGATTTAGCACCTCTTGAGTAGGAACAGGCAAGAGCGGATCGCCGGTCGGTTGAAATACACCAAAGAGGACCATACCGCCGCCGATAGCGGTTGCTAGGAGGGCGACTGCACCGATTATTACGTGTGTTTGTTCGAAGAACTCACTAGCAGACATCTCCTCTGAATCCGGCTTTGGGTGGACGACAGTATCTCTCGGTAAGGGGTACTCAGAGTCGGGGAAATTAATCCACCAATAGTCCCCGTTGTTGATTGATCCCTTCTTGAGCATTCCCTGCTCAACCATTTCATCGAGACGGTCAGAGATCGTCTGACGATCTCTATCAATCACCGACTCAAGTGACCCAAGAGAGTGTATCGCATCATCGCTGTACCATAACTCTCGGAATACGGCTTCTTGAAGGAGTTCGTTCTGCGTATTGTTGTTCAATCGCTGCTTGAAGTAGTCTGGTATACCCTCATCTTCCCGTTCCGCATTCACGTAACGGCGATGTACGTTCGCCAAATCACTATCCTCGTTCACTGAAAGCCGGTTTCAGCGGCCGTTCAAAGTATCTATCGGCTCTCATGATCGACTGATGCTTCCAACCAAGGCATCGGTGAACCTGGAGGTGTGGAATCGTGGTTAGACAAGCTGCTCAGGTGATCGGGCTGCTCATGACGATTCTGACGCTGGTTAGTTGGTTAGTGATCAACAGCAACCTTCCGGGCACTGTCGGAGCTGGAGTCAACCTCGTCGCGGTTATCGTGTCGATGTTGACCGGGCTGTTTGCTTATGTTGCTGTGATCAAGTCCTGAGAGCGGCAGGGCGTATCAGTAGCCGCCTCAAATTATTCGTCCGGGCGACATCGTAGTCGCATCGCCGATCCGAACGCCACTTATCCGCCGCCCGCCTGGGAGTCGTATGGAGATTCACGACCTGGGCGACGGGGAGCCCGAGGTCGCCGTGGTCGGCGCGATCCACGGCGACGAGCCCTGCGGCGCCCGCGCCGTCGAGCGCCTGCTCGACGCCGACCTCGCCCCCGAGCGCCCGGTGCGGCTGATCGTCGCCAACGAGGCGGCGCTCGACGCCGGCGAGCGGTACCTCGACGCCGACCTCAACCGGTCGTTCCCGGGCAACCGCGACGCGGCGGCCCACGAGGTGCGGCTCGCGGCCGACCTCGTCGACGCGCTGGCGGGGTGTACCACCCTCGCGATCCACTCGACGCAGTCGTACGCCGAGCCGTTCGCCGTCATCGACTCGATGGACGAGGTGACCCGCGCGGTCGCGCCGCACCTCCCCGTCGACGCCGTGATCCAGACCGACGCGTTCACCGAGGGCCGGCTGATCGAGCACCCGCACACGCTCGAAGTGGAGGCCGGGCTCCAGGGCTCCGAGGGCGCCGCCGACAACGCCTACTGGCTCGCCCGCGCGTTCCTCGCGGCGACCGGCGCCATCTCCGCGCCCGGCGCCGACGACGTGCTCGACGCCGGCGGCCGCGAGGACGTGTCCGTGTTCCGGCTCCGCGAGCGGATCCCGAAGCCCGACGCGGAGGCGTACGAGGTGTTCGCGCGCAACTTCGAGCGCGTCGAGTCCGGCGAGCGGTTCGCGGCCGCGGACGGCGAGCCGCTGCTCGCCGACGAGCCCTTCTACCCCGTGCTGCTGTCGCCGAACGGCTACCGCGACCAGTTCGGCTACGTCGCCGACCGGGTCGGCACCCTGGAGTAGCTACCCGACGAGCTCGATGGTGTCGTCCCCGTTCGGCACCGCACAGATGAACGCGCCCGGCTCGTCGCCCGCGTTCCGGTACCAGTGTTCGACGCCCGCGGGGATGAGGAGGGCGTCGCCCGGCGACACCCGATGCTCCTCGTCGCCGATCCCGACGACGTACTCGCCGGAAAGGACGTACTGCTCGTGTTCGACCGCGTTGGTGTGGCGCGGGACCTCGGCGCCCGCCGCGAGTTCGAAGCGGCGCATCGCGAAGTTCGGGGCGCCGTCGGACTCGTCGAGGAGGACGGCCTTCGAGAGCCCCTCGGCGGCGTCGACCGGCTCGGACGCGACCGCGTCGGCGCGTTTCACGACCGCCTCGGGATCGCCTGTGTCGCTCATGGGATTTCGTGACGGGCGGGGGGCACTTAACCGATCACCGCACGGACCCGGTGAGATAACCCATCACCGCACGGACCCGGTGACTTAACCGACCACCGACCGAACCCGAGGGTATGCGTGGAATCAAGGTCGGGAGCGCGTTCGGGATTCCGATCCGCCTCAACTGGACGTTCTTGCTCGTTTTGCCGCTGTTCGCGTACCTCATCGGCGGAGAGGTGAGTACCATCGCGGAGGTGATGAACGAGGTCGCCGGGCTCGGCATCGACACGGCCGCGGTCGCGACCGGGACCACGCCGTGGATCCTCGGGCTGTCGGCCGCGGTGGGGCTGTTCGTGGGCGTGCTGCTCCACGAGTTCGGCCACTCGCTCGTCGCCATGCGGTACGGCTACGAGATCGAGTCGATCACGCTGTGGCTGCTCGGCGGCCTCGCCAGCTTCGCCGAGTTCCCCGAGGACTGGAGACACGAGTTCTGGATCGCGATCGCCGGCCCGCTCGTCAGCGTCGCGGTCGGGGTGGCCTGCTACGCCGTCGTCCTCGTCGCGCCGATGGGCTCGAACGCCGTGCTGTTCGTCTTCGGCTACCTCGCGCTGTTGAACGTCGTGCTCGCGGTGTTCAACATGCTCCCCGCGTTCCCGATGGACGGCGGCCGGGTCCTCCGGGCGCTGCTCGCGCGGAACCAGCCGCACGCGCAGGCGACCCAGCGGGCCGCCGCCGTGGGGAAGGTGTTCGCGTTCCTGATGGGGATCGTCGGCCTGTTCACCTTCCAGCTCTTGCTCATCGTGCTCGCCTTCTTCGTCTACATCGCCGCCTCCGGCGAGGCCCAGCAGACGACCCTGAAGGCCGCCTTCGAGGGCGTCAGCGTCACCGACGTGATGACGCCCCGCGAGGACCTCCACACGGTGACGGAGGACACCTCCGTCGCCGACCTGATGAGTCGGATGTTCGAGGAGCGCCACACCGGCTACCCGGTCCTCGACGGCGACGACCTCGTCGGGATGGTGACCCTCGAAGACGCGCGGTCGGTCCGCGAGGTGGAGCGCGACGCCTACCGCGTCGACGACGTGATGGCGACCGACCTCGTCGCCGCCGACCCGAACGCCGACGCCCTGACCGCGCTCCAGACCATGCAGGAGCACGGCGTCGGGCGCCTCCCGGTCGTCGACGCCGACGGCGCGCTCGTCGGGCTCATCTCGCGGTCGGACCTGATGACCGCGTTCAACATCATCCAGACCGGCGGCACGCCGGGCGTCATCAGCGGCCGCCGGCAGGGGGCCGGCGACGAGCCGCGGATCCTCTGACCGCTCGCGCCCCGGCGACGGCCGACCGCACCCCCCGGCGTGGGGTATATACGCGGCAACGACCTACCTCGGTACGTGACAACCCGGACCATCCGCGCCCGCGACCGGCCGGTGTTCGGCGTCGACGTCCACAGCGGCGACGTCCGCGGCGACAGCCCCTCCTACGCGCTCGTCATCCTCGACCCCGTCGACGAGGACGACCCGGACGCCCCGGACGCTGACGGGCCGATGGCCCGGGTCACCCGCGACGTGGTCTCGTTCCGGAAGCTCTGCCGGCTGATCGACGACCGCGAGCCCCTCTACGTCGCCACCGACAACGCCTACGAGCTGGCGGCCGACAAGAACGAGCTGGTCGGCTTCCTCCGGTCGCTGCCGGACGGGACGCGGCTGGTCCAGGTGACCGGCGCCGAGCGCCCGGAGCCGCTCTCGCGGGTCGCCTCCCGGCACGGGATCCCCTACGGGAAGGAGCCGATGAAGGAGGCGGAGGCGGCCGCGCGGCTCGCCGCGGCCAACGTCGGCCACGAGGTGACCGCCTTCACCGACGAGACGACGGTGAAGGTGTCCCGCGGCCGCTCGACGGGCAAGGGCGGGTGGAGCCAGGACCGCTACACCCGGCGGATTCACGGCAACGTCCGGAAGCGGACGCGGCAGGTCCAGTCGAAGCTGAACGAGGCGAACCTCGACTTCGAGCGCGACGTGACCGAGAAGTACGGCGGCTACGCGAACGCGACGTTCACGGTCGAAGCCCGCCCGGAGGACATCCCCGTCTCGGACTCGCGGGCCGGCGACGTGCGCGTCGAGGTGGAGCGCGAGCGCCGCGACGGCATCGAGTACGAGCCGCTGGTGAAGCGGCGCGACCGCGTCATCGTCGGCATCGACCCCGGCACCACCACCGCGGCCGCGGTCGTCGGCCTCGACGGCACCGTCCACGCGCTCTACTCCTCGCGCACCGGCGACACCGCCGAGGTGACCGAGTGGATCGTCGAGCAGGGGCGGCCGATCATCGTCGCCGCCGACGTGGAGCCGATGCCGGAGACCGTCGAGAAGTTCCGGCGCTCGTTCGACGCCGCCGGGTGGCGCCCCACGACGGACCTCCCGGTCGACGAGAAGCTCCACCGCACCCGCGAGGCGAGCTACGACAACGACCACGAGCGCGACGCGCTCGCCGCCGCGCTGTACGCCTACGACGACCACGAGGACCAGTTCGAGCGGATCGCGGCGAAGACGCCGCCGCGGCTCGACCGCGAGGCGGTGATCGCCGGCGTCGTCGCCGGCGGCTCGTCGGTTGAGGCCGTCATCGAGGACCTGAGCGAGGACGACGGCGACGGAGACGACGGGGGCGACGAGGCGGAGACGGACCCCACGGAGCCGGAGCGCACCGAGGAGGAGGAGACGATCCGCCGGCTCCGCGAGCGCGTCGACCGGCTGGAGTCCCACGCCGAGTCGCTGGAGGAAGACCTCGACGAGCGCGACGACCGGATCGCTGAGCTGGAGTCCGAGCTGGAGGAGGCGAAACGCGAGGAGCGCATCGAGGCGCGCACCCGCCGGGCGGTCTCGCGGCTCGAACGCGAGACGGACCGGCTGGAGCGCGAGCGCGACGAGGCCCGCGAGCGCGTCGAGGACCTCGAACGGAAGGTGGAGACGTTAAAGGAGCTGTGGCGGCTCGACCACTCGAACTTCGGCGACGTCGCCGAGGGGCAGGGCCTCGTGAGCGTGAAGGTCGTCGAGCAGTTCACGCTCGACGCGCTCGACGCCGCCGACGAGGCGTACGGGCTCGTCGCCGGCGACGTGGTGTTCCTCCGGGACGCCTCCGGGGCGGGCCGCCGGACCGCGGAGCGGCTCGCCGAGGCGGAGCCCCGCGCGGTGATCCGCGGCGAGGGGAACCTCTCGGACGTGGCCGACGAGGTGCTGTTCGAGCGCGGGGTCCCGGTGGTGCCCGCGGACGCGGTGCCGGTCCGCGAGGTGGACGAGCTGGCGGTCGCGAGCGAGGAGGCCCTCGTCGAGGCCGTCGACGAGTGGGAGGAGCGGGCCGCCGAGCGCCGGCGCGACGAGAAGGCCGAGCGGATCGACCGGATCATCTCCGAGCACCGCGCGGGGCGGACGCTGCCCGAGACCGAGGAGTGACCCCGACCCGGTCGCCTCGAAACCGAGGAACCGGCGGTCGACGGCCGCGCTGGCGGCGCTCCCCGTGAGTCGTCGGCACGCATCCAGAAGTCATATGTCCGGGAACGCACACTCGGAGGTATGGACGCTCACGAGCTGATCACCCGGAACGCGGCCGAGGTGGTCACCGAGGCGGAGATCGAGGCGCTGGCCGACGACCCCGAGGGCAAGCGGGCGTACGTCGGCTACGAGCCCTCGGGCGTGCTCCACATCGGTCACATGCTCACCGCGAACAAGCTCATCGACCTCCAGGAGGCGGGCTTCGAGGTCACCGTGCTGCTGGCCGACGTACACGCCTACCTGAACGACAAGGGGTCGTTCGAGGAGATCCGCCACACCGCCGAGCGGATGCGCGACCAGTTCATCGCCTACGGACTTGACGAGTCGAACACGCAGTTCGTCCTCGGCTCCGACTTCCAGCTCGACGACGACTACACGCTCGACCTCCACGCGCTCGAACTGGAGACCACCCTCTCCCGCGCCGAGCGCGCGATGGCGGAGATCAGCTCGGGCGACTCGGTGAAGGTGTCGCAGGCCGTCTACCCGCTGATGCAGGCGCTCGACATCCCGTACCTCGGCGTCGACCTCGCGGTCGGCGGGATGGAGCAGCGCAAGGTCCACATGCTCGCGCGCGACGTGCTCCCGAGCATCGACCGCGAGCCGCCGACGAGCCTCCACACGCCGCTGATCGCCGACCTCGGCACCGGCCGCGGGAAGATGTCCTCCAGCGAGGGCGTCACCATCTCGATGGAGGACTCCCGCGAGGACATCGAGTCGAAGGTGAACGACGCCTACTGCCCGCCGACGGCCGACCCAGAGCCGACCGACGACGGCGCCGAGCGCGAGAACCCCGTCCTCCAGGTGTTCGAGTACCACGTGTTCCCGCGGTTCGACGCGGTGACCGTCGAGCGCCCGGAGGAGTACGGCGGGAACCTGGAGTACGACGCCTACGACGACCTGGAGGCCGACCTGGAGGCCGGCGAGCTCCACCCCGCGGACGCGAAGGGCGCGCTCGCGGAGTACCTCGACCGCCTCATCGCGCCGGGCCGCCAGCAGCTCGCGGAGTAGGCCGGTCGTCCCGCGGCGCCCTCACTCGGCGTCCGCCTCGTTTCTCACCGCGCGACCGTCGAGCGCGCAGGTCCCGTCCAGACAGCCGAGCCCCGCCGCCGTCTCGAAGACGGGGAGCCCACAGTCGCACTCGTCGACGACGACCCCGGCCGGGAACGAGAAGGTCGTCTCGCAGTCCGGGTAGTTCTCGCAGCCGAGGTAGACGCGGCCGGGCGCGGAGCGGACCCGGAGGTCGCCGTCGCAGTCGGGGCAGTCCCAGACGCCGTCGAAGCGGTCGCTGACGGCCTCCGCCATGGGGTCACAGCCCGGGTCGAGACAGAGGTGGAAGGGCTCGCCGCGCTCGACGCGGATCTTCGGGAGCCCGCAGTCGTCGCAGGTCGCGTCCGTGACGCTGGCGCCCGCCGGCAGCCCCCGCCGCTCCTCGCAGTCCAGGCAGACCACGTCGCCGCGCGAGCGAACGAGCGGCCCGCCGTCGTCCGGGCAGGTCCCGACCGGGACGCCGGCCTCGGTGACGGGGAGGGCCCGGCTCGCGGTCGCCTCCGCCGCGACGATCCGGAGCCGTCGGGTGCCGTCGCGGGCGGTGACGGTGAACCCGTCGCCGTCGCCCTCGACGACGACGCTCTCGGGGCGGGTGAGCCACGCGACGGGCTGGTAGCCGTCGGCGTCGTGGACGAGCGTCGTGTCGTCGGGTTTGATCAGGACGACGACCCGTCCCCGGTGGGTGCGGGTGCGGTCGCCGCGGTCGGTTACCTCGCAGTCGCCGGCCAGCACGCGGAGTCGCTGCGGCATGGGGCGACTGGCCGCGGAATGGCTGAAAAGCGCTCGTGACGGGGTTTATCGGGGATGCGGAGCGCCGGCAGCGGGCGAGGGCGACGCCGTCACTCCACCCGGACCGTCCGCGTCGCGGTGACGGGGAGCAGCGGGAGGTCCGGGAAGGCGACCTCGACGACGAACTCCAGTTCGTCGGCGTCCGGCGGCCCGAACACGCCGACCGGGACCGTCGCCGTCCCGTCGAGGTACGTCGTCGTCGCGGTCATCTCCACGTCGTTGACCGTGACGCGGATCCCGGCGCGCGCGCCGCCGGAAACGGCCTCGACGGCGACCTCGCACATCTCGTTTTCCCCGACCGCGATGGCCTCGGGGAAGTCGCCCCAGTCGACGTCGACGCGGGGGCAGTCGCGCGCGGCGTCGACGATCCGCTCCGCGACGGAGTCGCTCATGCCGGCGCGTTCGAGGCCCGCCGCGCCGGCGTCGACCACGTCGACCGGGGAGGCGAGGCCGGCGTCGGCGAGGCGCTCGGCGCGACCGGAGCCGACCCCTTCGATCGCCGTGAGCGCGACCGCCTCGCGGGAGACGCCGTGCTCGACGCGCGCCTCGACGCGGCGGGCGAGGTTGGCGGCGCGCGGGCCGGCGAAGCGGTCGAGGAACTCCGCGAGGGCGGCGAGCAGGCGGAGCGCGTTCTGTCGGATCACCCACGCGTCGGACCGGAGGTCCGAGGGGATCGAGTCCGCCATGCCGGCGAGCAGGATGGCGAACACCTTGCGGTGGCCGTCCTCCAGGTCGGTGTCGCGCCCGTCGAGGATGCGGTCGATCGCGTCCGACTCGGCCGACCGCGCCGAGACGGAGTCGAACTCCCCGGCGGCCGCGACCGTCTCCAGCACCGAATCGACCGTCAGCGTCTCGCGGTCGGCGAGGCGGCGGAAGCGGCGCGCGGTGTCGAGTCGGAGGTAGTACTTCGAGGCGAGCCGGCCGAGGGCGGTCGGCTCGATCGCGAGGTCGTCGTCGGCCGCGACGAACCCGTCGTCGACGAGCGATTCGAGCGTGTCGCGCACGCGGTCGCGGAGCGTCGGGAAGTCGTACGCGTCCGGCTCCGACCGCGCGCGGACGTAGTAGAAGGTGGTCTCCAACCACGCCATCACGTCCTCGAGCCCGCGGATCGTCCCCATCGCGATCTCGGCGTTGAGGTGCGACTCGAGGTCGGCGGCGAGCCGCGACTCGATCTCCTTGCCGTCTCGCAACAGCTCGCGGTACCTGTCGGCGTCCGCGCGGTCGCAGACCACCCAGCCGTACCCCACGTCGTCGTACTCCGGCCGGCCGGCGCGCCCGAGCATCTGGAGCACGTCCAGCGGCGAGATGTCGGTCTCTCCCTCCAGCGGGTCGTGGTACTTGGTGTCGCGGATCACGACGCAGCGCGCGGGGAGGTTCACCCCCCACGCCAGCGTCGACGTCGAGAAGAGGAACTTGATCTTCCCCTGCTTGAACCACTCCTCGACGCGGTCGCGGTCGTCCTTCCCGAGGCCGGCGTGGTGGAAGCCGACGCCGTCCGTGACCGACTGCCGGAGCGTGTCGTTGGTGAGCTCCTTGGCCTCGTTGTGGAAGTCGTAGTCGTCCCGCGAGTCGATCGGGATGTCGCGTTCGGTGATCTCGTCGCGCGCCTTCTTGGCCGCCTGAACCGTGTCCTGCCGCGAGGAGACGAACACGAGGGCCTGCCCGTCCTCGCGGACGTGCGGCTCGGCCAGGTCGAGCGCGCGGTAGAGCCGCCGGTACTTGTCGGCGAAGGCGTTCGAGCCGTGCGAGTACGTCTTCACGCCCGTTTCGAGGTCGACCGGGCGGTACTCGTCGCCGAAGGCGTACGTCGTCTCCGCGGGCGCGTCCAGCCACTCCGCGACGTCGTCGATGTTCGGCATCGTCGCCGACAGCGCCACGACGCGGGGGTCCTGGAGCCGGCGGAGCCGCGAGACGGTGACCTCCAGCACCGCGCCGCGCTTCTCGGAGTCGAGCAGGTGGACCTCGTCGATGACGACGCAGTCCACGTCGGTGATAAAGGAGTAGCGCGCGGAGTCGTGCTTCCGCGTCGCGCTGTCGGCCTTCTCGGGGGTCGTCACCAGCACGTCGGCGCGCTCGGCGCGCCGGGGGTTCAGGTCGCGCTCGCCGGAGACGACGTAGACGGAGTAGCCGAGCTCCTCGAAGCGTTCCCACTCGCTCTCCTTCTCGTTGGTGAGCGCGCGCAGCGGCGCGACGAACAGCGCGGTGCCGCCCGCGTCGAGCGTCTTACAGATGGCGAGCTCGGCGAGCGCCGTCTTCCCGGAGGCCGTCGGCGCCGACGCGACCACGTTGTGGTCGGTCTCTAGGATGCCCGGCAGCGCCTCCCGCTGCATCCGGTTGAACTCGTCGAACCCGAAGGCGTCGGCGAACTCCGGCACCGCGTCCGCGACCTTCACGGCACACCACACCCGTGCGCGAGTCGTCGGGAACCGCGGCTGTGTCGCATCGGATCGAGAGGGGGGCTTCGAGGGCAAAGGCGTTTCTCATGCGGCCGCGGGGGAGCCGAGTCGGTCGAGGGAGACGCAGGCGGGGGGTCGGCCCCGTCGCGCCGCCGCGTACCCACACCGTTTAGGTGGCCGCGGCCGACCGCACGGGTATGATTCCCACGTCGCCGCTCGTCGTCGGTATCGCCGTGGCGGTCGCGCTGCTCGCGCTGTTCGTACTCGCCCGCCGGCTCCGCGGGCCGTCGAGCGAGGCGCGCGAGTCGAAACGCGCCCACGAGGCGGCACAGGAGCGCGAGCCGCCCGTCGAGATCGGCGAGACCTACGAGTTCGGCGTCACCGAGCTCACCGACCACCACTCCGGCGACGAGGTCGCCGTCGGGAAGGTCGAGGGGTTCGTCGTCTTCACCGAGGAGATCCCGAGCGGGCTCGAACCGGGCGACGTGATCCGCGCGAAGGTGCTCTCCTTCAACGAGGGGCGTACCTCCGCCGACGCGACGTTCGTCGAACGCGCGTAGCCGAGGGCGGATCGCCGGAGCGAGACGGCGGCCGCGACCACGTCCGCTCCGAACCGGAGGTTCATACGTGATGCCGACGAAGTGGTGTCGCAATGGCTCAGGCCGGCACCCAGGACCTCACGGAGCGGTTCATCCAGTTCTATCGCAACTACTACCGTGAGGAGATCGGACAGCTCGCCCAGCGGTACCCCAACGAGCAGCGCTCGCTGTACGTCTCCTACGACGACCTCTTCCAGTTCGACCGCGACCTCGCCGAGGACTTCCTGAACAAGCCGGAACAGATGCGCGAGTACGCCGAGGAGGCGCTGCGGCTCTACGACCTCCCCGCCGACGTGAGCCTCGGCCGCGCGCACGTCCGCATCGAGGACCTCCCCGAGAGCGTCGACATCCGAGGCATTCGGGTCCACGACGACCACATCGGCAAGCTCGTCTCGATCCAGGGCATCGTCCGCAAGGCGACGGACGTCCGTCCGAAGGTAACCGAGGCCGCCTTCGAGTGCCAGCGCTGCGGCACGATGACGTACATCCCCCAGTCGGACGGCGGCTTCCAGGAGCCCCACGAGTGCCAGGGCTGCGAGCGACAGGGCCCGTTCCGCGTCAACTTCGACCAGTCCGAGTTCGTCGACTCCCAGAAGCTCCGCATCCAGGAGTCGCCCGAGGGGCTGCGCGGCGGCGAGACCCCCCAGTCGCTCGACGTCGACATCGTCGACGACATCACCGGCGAGGTGAGCCCCGGCGACCACGTCACCTGCGTCGGCGTCCTCCACATCGAACAGGTCGAGCAGGGCAACGAGAAGTCCGCCATCTTCGATCTCTACATGGACGGCGTCTCCATCGCCATCGAGGACGAGGAGTTCGAGGACATGGACATCACCGAGGCGGACAAACGCGACATCATCGAGCTCTCCGAGCGCGACGACATCTACGAGGCGATGGTCGGCTCCATCGCGCCCGCCATCTACGGCTACGAGGAGGAGAAGCTCGCGATGATCCTCCAGCTGTTCTCCGGCGTCACGAAGCACCTCCCCGACGGCTCGCGGATCCGCGGCGACCTCCATATGCTCCTTATTGGCGACCCTGGTACAGGGAAGAGTCAGATGATCAGTTATGTCGAGAATATCGCTCCAAGATCAGTTTATACGTCAGGAAAAGGATCATCTGCGGCGGGCCTCACCGCCGCGGCCGTGAGAGACGACTTCGGCGACGGGCAGCAGTGGTCGCTCGAAGCCGGTGCCCTTGTCCTCGCGGACAAAGGGATCGCGGCGGTCGACGAGTTGGACAAGATGGACTGCGTCACCGGCGACGCGCTGGTTTCTCTCGCCGACGGGCGCGTCGAGCGCATCGGAGAGCTGGCGCGGGAAGCGGCCGAGGACGGCGAGGTCGAGGAGCTCTCGAACGGGCGGCGTATCCGCGACGTCGACCTCGACGTCTGGTCGATGAACGAGGACGGAAACCTCGTCGAGCGGTCGGTTTCGGCGGTCCACGAGTACGACGTCCCGTCGGAACTGACCCGAGTGACGACGGAGACCGGCGAGTCGCTGACCGCGACCGCCGACCATCCGTTCTTCGTCCTCGACGACGGCGAGCGCGTCGAGCGCGAGGCGGCAGCGCTGAACGACGGCGACTGGGTGTACGTCCCGCGCGAGATCCCGACGACAGCGGCGGACGGCGGAGCGGTGGCCGCGAGCGGGGGAGGGGGGCCGACGACCGAGCCCGGCGACGGTCCGACGGTCGACGCTGACGGGGTCGACCCCGCCACGGCGAGCGTCCTCGGGTACCTCTCGGGTGACGGCAACGTCTACTACGACCGCGACGAGGGCGTCTACGGCGTTCGGTTCACGAACACTGACGACGGACTCCTCGACGACTTCGAGCGCGCGGCGCGGGCGGCGTTCGACGCGGAGCCGGTGCGGCCGCCGAGCGAACGGCGCGGCGACGGCGTCGAGACGGTCCGGGTCACCGGGAAGGAGCACGCCGACGCCGTCCTCGACGCGGGGATGAACCTCGGTCGGTACGACGAGAAGTGCTTCCCGACCGCCGTGACGACGGGGAGCCGCGCGGCGAAGGCCGCGTTCGTCCGCGCGCTGGCCGACAGCGAGGGCCACGTCGACGAGTCCGCGGGGAACATCCGGATAGCGTCGGCGAGCCGAGACCTCCTCCGCGGCACCAGGAACCTCCTCTTACAGTTCGGCGTGTCGAGCCAGCTCCAGCACCGCGAGCGAGACGGCGGGCGCGACGTGTACTACCTCACGGTGACCGACGCGGACTCGCTCGCGGCGTTCCGGCGGTACGTCGGTTTCACGGCCACGCGGAAGGCCGAAGCCCTCGACCGCGTCGTCGCTGCCGCCGACGGCGACCGCACGATTCTCGACGTGGTCCCGGAGGTCGACGACGTGCTGGCGCGGTGCCGCGACTCGCTACGGCTCCACCAGAGCGAGTGCGGCATCGGCGCCGTCACGTACCACGACTTCGAGACCGGGAGCGCGAACGTCTCGCTCCACCGCGCCGAGCGGATACTCACGGCGTTCGAGAGGCGGCGCGAGCGGGCGGACGAAGACCGCGGCGCGCTCGACGCGACGCCGACGTGGGAGACCCTCTCGGAGCTTCGGAGTCGATACCACGTCTCGCAGTCCGAGTTAGCCGAGGGGACGACGCTGTCCCAGCAGCAGGTCTCCCGCGAGTGGGGGGAGAGCGACGAGGTCCGTCGGACGGTGGCCGCGCGACTCCGGGAGGTACTCACCGACGTCGCGGAGACCGACCTCGACGACCTCCGGGAGTTCGTCCGCGGCGAGGTGAAGTGGCGTCGGGTCGAGTCGGTCGAGACGGTCCCGCCCGAGTCGGTCGAGCACCGCGGCGAGGTGCTCCGGCAGCGGCTCGTCGACGTCATCGGCGGGCCGGTCGACACGGCGGAAGTGCGCGCTCGCGAACTGCTCGACCGCGGTCCGGTCGGCGAGACGCGAGCGGCGCTGTCGGCGGCGCTCGACGCCCACGGCGTCAGTCAGGCGGACGTGGCGTCGGGGCTGGACGTGAGTCAGGCGACCGTGTCGCGCTGGCTGTCCGGCGCCGTCGAGACGGAGCGGTTCGACGACTTGCGCGAAGCCGTCGTTGAGGAGGTCGGCGCCGTGAAGGCGGAACTGCGGTCGATCCTCTCCCGGATCGACGACGGCGAGCGACCGAGGGTGTACGACCTGACCGTCGAGGGGACGCACAACTTCGTCGCGAACGGGCTCGTCGTCCACAACTCCTCGGACCGCTCCGCCATGCACGAGGGCCTCGAACAGCAGAAGATCTCGGTCTCGAAGGCGGGGATCAACGCGACCCTCAAGGCGCGGTGCTCGCTGCTCGGGGCGGCGAACCCCAAGTACGGTCGGTTCGACCAGTACGAGCCGATCGGCGAGCAGATCGACTTAGAGCCCGCGCTCATCTCGCGGTTCGACCTCATCTTCACCGTGACGGACAGCCCGGACCCGGAGCACGACTCCCGGCTGGCCCAGCACATCATCAAGACGAACTACGCCGGCGAGCTCAACACCCAGCGCGAGCAGCTGTCGAGCTCGGAGTTCACCTCGGAGCAGGTCGCGGAGGTGACCGAGGAGGTAGCGCCAGAGATCGACGCGGAACTGCTCCGCAAGTACATCGCCCACGCGAAGCGGAACTGCTACCCGACGATGACCGAGGAGGCGAAAGAGGTGATAGAGGAGTTCTACGTCGACCTCCGGTCGAAGGGCGCCGACGAGGACGCGCCGGTGCCGGTCACCGCGCGGAAGCTGGAGGCGCTGGTGCGGCTCTCGGAGGCGAGCGCGCGGGTCCGCCTGTCGGACACGGTCGAGCGGGAGGACGCCGACCGCGCGACCGACATCGTCGAGTCGTGTCTCAAGGACATCGGCGTCGACCCGGAGACGGGGCAGTTCGACGCCGACGTGGTCGAGACGGGCACCTCGAAGAGCCAGCGCGACCGCATCAAGAACATCAAGGGGCTCATCGCGGACATCGAGGAGGAGTACGAGGAGGGTGCGCCGGTCGACGAGGTGCTCGACCGCGCCGGCGAGATCGGGATGGACCCGGGGAAGGCCGAGCAGGAGATCGAGAAGCTCCGGACGAAGGGCGAGGTGTACGAGCCCAAGCAGGGCCACCTCCGGACGACGTAGATGGACCGCATCTCAGCGATACGGAACGTCGAGGACGCGCTCCGCGAGTTCGAGGACGGCGATGCCGACCTCGCGGCCACGGAGCGGCGCGTCGCGGCCGTCCTCCGCACGTACGCAACCGAGTTCGACGGCGACGGCGACGTGTTCCGCGCGGTCGGCGACGACCCCGTCGACGGCACCGTGGTCGTCGCGCCCTCGGAGCCGGCGGCGCGGGAGCGCGTCCTCGCCACCAGCGGCGTCGACGGCGAGCGCGACCCGGACGGCGGGGACGGGCCCGCGTTCGACGTCGAGCGCTTCTGAGGACCCAGCCTCGAAGGCGGGGGCGCCAGCCTGGACGGCGGTCGCTGAAGGCGACTGAAACGTTCCGGTCCGGAACGGCTAAATTGGAAAATCGACCACCCGCGGGCGTGCTGCTGGTCGTGACTTATTCGGCGGCCGCCCGAACCGGCCTCCGGAACCTGTGTCGCCGCCACGAGGCGGTCGTCGCCCGGCGGTTCGGTCGCGCCGCGCTGTTCGACGAGACGGTGTACGCCGCGTTCCTCGCGCTGCGGCTCCGAGAGTCGCACGGAGGGGACGTCCAGATCGAGCGCACCGAGCCGTTCAACGAGTTCGTCGCCGTCGACGAGCCGGTCCGAGAGGCCGCCGCGGCCTACGCGGACCGGAGCGCTGAGTCGACGCCGTACGCGGCCTTCGCGGCGGGGACGGACCACCCGGACCCGGACGCCATGCGCGGCAGGGAGCTGTGACCGAGACGAGACCGACACCGCGGGAGCCGGACCGGGGGGAGGAGGCCGACGGCAGCGAGGACGAGTCGGCCGCGGTCGAGGGACCGCCGGAGCCGAGCGCGGTGCTCGGGCGGCTCCCCACCGACGCGGGGCTCCGTCGGCAGCTGGCGGCGGCCGCGCGCTCACGAGGACGGAGCACCTCGGTCGCGGCTGAGATCGAGGAAGTCGAGGCGGAGCTCGCGGCGATCGAGGTCGATCCGGTGGACCTGACCGCGGCGCGGCGGCGGGTCGCCGAGACGAGCGGCGAGATAGAGCGCCTGAAAGAGCGGGTCGCGGCGCTGCGCGGCGACGCCCGGGCGCGCCGCGCGGTCGACGCCGAAGCGGACGAGGCGCTCGACGACCTGGAGGCGGCGGCCGCGGAGCTGTCTGCGGCGCAGACGGAGGCGATCGCCGCCGAGCAGGCGCTCGAACGCGCGCGAGCGGAGGCGGCTCGAAACCGCGACGAGCGGCGACGGCGCCTGCGGCTCCGCGACCGGCTCCGGAACCGCCGCCGCGCCGCCCGCCGCGAACTCGCCGAGGGGATCTATCCGGCGTTTCGGCGCGCGCTCGCGGTCCTCCCCGGCGGCGACCCCGACGCCGCCGGCGCGGCCCCCGACGCGTACGACGGCGACCCGGTCGCGGCGTCGCTCGCGGCGGTCAGGGTCGCGGCGCTCGACGGCGCCGTCGAACTGCGAGGGGAGGCGGCCCGGAAGGTCGCGGCCGCCGACCGGAGCGCGAGGTCGCTGCTCCGAACCCCCGAGGTCCGCGTGACGTCCGACCCCGACGGTTAAATATGATTCCGCGGGACTCGGCGCATGGAACTCGACTGGTCCGTCGACCGCGAGGGGGAGGCGTCGCTCGTCGGTGTCCGGGTTCGCAATGACGGGGCGGTCCCGCGGCGGGTCCGGATCGAGAGCCGGCTGGACGGCCCCGTCCTGCCGCCGCGTCGCGGCGGCGTCCCCGAACGCGGGTGGGACGCCGGCGGCGTCACCGCGGTGATCGACCCGGGCGAGCGCGCGGCGTTCGGGTTCGCGGCGGTGGCGGAGCCGGTCGACCCGCCGGTCGAAATCGCGGGCGTCGAGCCAGCGACCGCGGAGCCGAACGGGGATGACGCGGCGACCGGAGGCGACGCGGACCGCGTGCGGGCGGCGATGCGCGACCTCGACACCCATCGTCCTCCGCGGCAGGTGGTCGACGGTGCGGCGGCGGTCAACGGTGACGGAAACGTGGTCGACGGCGACGGATCCGGGAGCGCGAGAGGGAGCGACTCGGACGAGGACGAGACCGAGCGGGCGCGAAGCGGGGACGACGCGGGATCCGACGACGCGGGATCCGACGACGACGCGGACTCGATCGAAAGGGCCGGCGAGGGCGACGCGGAGCGGTCGGCGACCGTCGAGTCACCGCCGAGTGCGGCGGGGGCAGACGGGATCGACGCGTGGTTCGCGGCCGTCGAGGACCGAGTCGAGCGGGCGGAGCGACTGAGCGGCGCCGACCTCGAAACGGCGACGGCGGCCGTCCAGGAGGCCGGCGGCCTCGACGCGGTCGCGTCTCTCGACGAGCGCGTCGCGACCGACGCCGAGCGGCTGCGGGCGGTTCGCGACCGCGCCGCGGCGCTGGCCGAGCGGGCGGAAGCGAGCGAGGTGCCGACCGCGGCGCTGGAGGATCTGGCGTGATCCTCGCGGTCGCCGGCGGGAAGGGCGGCGTGGGGAAGACGACGCTCGCGTACAACGTCGCCGCCGCGCTCGGCGGGGTCGTCGTCGACGCGGACCTCGGGATGGCCGACCTGCCGGACGGCCGCGGCCCCGACCTCCACGACGTGCTGGGCGGCGCGGCGGACCCTGTCGAGGCGGTGCGGCCGGGTCCGGTCGACATCGTCCCGTGCGGGCGGACGCTGGCCGGGGCGCGGGCGGCCGACCTGACGCGGTTGGAGGGGGCCGTCGCCGCGGTCGAACGGGAGTTCGGGACCGTCGTCCTCGACTGTCCCGCGGGACGCCGCGCCGACGCCGGCGTGCCGCTCGCGGTCGCGGACGCCTGCCTGCTCGTCGTCTCGCCACGGGCGTTCGCGCTGGCGGACGCGATCCGCACCCGGGAACTCGCCCGCGAACTCGACGCCGGACTGGTCGGCTGCGCGGTCAACCGCGTGACAGAGCAGCCGCCGGTCGAGGCGATCGGCGACGCGCTCGGCGCGCCGGTCGAGGTGGTCTCGGCCGACCCCCGCGTCGGCCGGTCCGTCGCCGCGGAGCGGCCGGTCGTCGACGCCGCGCCCGACAGCGAGGCCGCGGCGGCGGTCCGGGCGCTCGCGCGCCGCGTTCCGGAGTGATCGGAGATGGCGGCGACCCCGCGGCCCGTCGCGACACCGCGCCTTTTTACTCCGGGCGTCCCGTCGGCGAGAGCGATGATCAGGGTCGCGCTCGTCGCCGGCGTCGCCGTCGTCGCCGCGCTCGCCGTCGCCGTCGGACCGCTGTACGCGGCCGACCGCTTCCGGGACCTCCGAGAGCCGACGGACGCCGAGCGGGCGCAGATCGCGGCGCTTGCGGACCCAGGCGGGCTCGGCGTCGACCGGATCGCGATCGAGGCCGTCGACGAGGGGGACGCGGCGGGCGGCGACGGCGCCTCGGCGGCCGCCGGCCCCGCGGAGGTGTCGGTCCGGGGACCGCCCGGTCGACGGGTGTTGTTCCTCACGGAGGACGTGCTGACCGACCTCGACGAGGACGCCGCGATCGGGCTGCTCGCGGCGGAGGCGGGGCGCGTCGCGACGTACTACGCCGAGTTCCGCGCGGTCGCGGTCGGGGCGGTGCTGGCGGCGCTTTCGGCCGTCGTCACGGCGCTCGTACCGTTCGAGTCCGGCTTCGCCGCCCTCGTCGCCGTCGGGCTCGTCTCCTTCTGGGCCGGGCGGCGCGTTCAGTACGCGGCGGACGGCCGCGCCGCGGACGCCGTCGGCGCCGACCGCGTCGCGGACGCGTTCGAGCGGGTCGCGGCGCGCCGCGGCGCCGAGCCGGAGACCGGCGACTGGTCGACGTGGTTCGAGGTCCAGCCGCCGCTCGGGGACCGGATCGCGCGGCTCCGCGAACGGGCGGCGGAAGAGGAGTAACGACGGCGTTCGGTATCGGTTCCCGAGTTAGTTCCGCGCTCGACGAGCGACCGCGGAGTCGGGGCCGACGCGGACGTCGTAGCCCGCGACCGTGAGGGAGACGTCGACGTCGCCGTCGGACCGACCGGCGACGAGCGCGTTCAGCGCGTCGGGGTCGACGTGGTCGTACAGCACGACGCCCTCCTCGGGGAGCTCGGTCGGGTCGACGTCGGCGAGTTCGGCGATCGCCTCGACGACGGCGAGGCTGGGTGCGGGGCCGTCGCCGCCGTGGCTGACGCGCGCCGTCTCCGGGACCGGCCCGGAATCGCTCGATCCGGTCGTTGCGCTGCTCATAGTCCCCTCTACTCCGATCTACTATATAGCTCGGTCGTTCAACTTATCAGAAATGATTACCGAAGGGCGCGGTCCGGTCCCGGAACCGTTACCAACCAGCCGCCCGCGTGTAGGGATAACTCGAATGCGACTCCCGGAACGACAGCTCGCGGTCCTCGAGGCCGCGAGCGCGACGGACGAACGAACGGTGGCGGAGATAGCCGACGAGACCGACCTGAAGCCGGAGACGGTCGCCGGCGCCGCCTTCGACCTGGCCGACGAGGGGCTCGTCGCGGTCGGCTCGGCGACCGACGAGACGCTCGAACTCACCGACGAGGGACGGCGTTACGTCGAGGCCGGGCTGCCGGAGACGCGGCTCTACCGGGCCGGGCTCGACGCGGGCGCCGACGCCGAGCCGGCCGCGATGGGGGCGGTCATCGGCGCGGCCGAGTTAGACGGCCCCGAGGTCGACATCGCCCTCGCGAACTTCGCGCGGAAGGGCCTCGGGAGCGTCGACGGCGGCGAGCTCTCGGTCGACCCGGACGCCGACCCGGACGCCGACCCCGAGGCGACGGCGCTCGCGGCGCTCGCTGACGCCGACAGCGAGGGGGCCGACACCGACGCCCTCGACGGCGAGGGGCTCGACGCGGAGGCCCTCGGCGTCGACGAGGCCGTGATCGAGCAGCTCGACTCGCGCGGGCTCGTGGAGGTCGGCGAGTCGGTCACCCGGACGGTGACGCTGACCGACGACGGCGTCGACGCGCTGATGACCGGCGTGGAGGCGACCGAAACGGTCGGCGCGCTCACGCCCGAACTCCTCGCGAGCGGCGACTGGCGCGACGCCGAGTTCGCCGAGTACAACGTCGAGGCCGAGGCGGAGACGGCCCGCGGCGGCCGCAAGCACGTCCTCCGCCGGACCGCCGACCGCGTGAAGGACGTGCTGGTCGGCATGGGGTTCCAGGAGATGGAGGGCCCCCACGCCGACGCCGACTTCTGGATCAACGACTGCCTGTTCATGCCCCAGGACCACCCGGCGCGGACCCACTGGGACCGGTTCGCGCTCGACGTGGACCCGATGGACTCGATCCCGGACGAGCTGATGGCCCGGGTCGAGGCCGCCCACCGCGACGGGTGGGGGCTCGACGGCGACGGCTACCACTCGCCGTGGTCCGCCGACTTCGCTCGGGAAGTGGCGCTCCGCGGCCACACCACGTCGCTGTCGATGCGCTACCTCTCCGGGGTGGCGGGCGCGGAGCTGGAGCCGCCCCAGCGCTACTTCTCCGTCGAGAAGGTGTACCGCAACGACACGCTCGACCCGACGCACCTCCTGGAGTTCTTCCAGATCGAGGGGTGGGTGATGGCCGAGGACCTCTCGGTGCGCGACCTGATGGGCACCTTCGAGGAGTTCTACCGCCAGTTCGGGATCACCGACATCCGGTTCAAGCCGCACTACAACCCCTACACCGAGCCCTCCTTCGAGCTGT
Source organism: Halorubrum sp. SS7 (assembly GCF_005435055.1). Lineage (NCBI taxonomy): Archaea > Methanobacteriati > Methanobacteriota > Halobacteria > Halobacteriales > Haloferacaceae > Halorubrum > Halorubrum sp. SS7. Next base: position 28,471 of record NZ_SGXV01000014.1, on the reverse strand, counting down.
TCGGCGAGCACCCGGAGACGGGCGAGGAGATCGAGATCGGGAACTCCGGCGTCTTCCGCGAGGAGGTGACCGGCCCGCTCGGCGTCGACTGCGACGTGATGGCGTGGGGGCTCGCCCTCGAACGCCTCGCGATGTTAACCACCGGCGCGGAGGACATCCGCGACCTCCACGGCACGCTCGCCGACATCGACTTCCTGCGGAACGCGGAGGTGAGCTACTGATGCCCGTCGTCGACGTCGACCCCGACGAGCTGCGCGAGCTCACCGGCCACGACGAGAAGGGCGACGCGGAGCTGAAAGACGACCTGTTCGGGCTCGGCTTGGAGTTCGAGGGCGAGACCGACGACGGGATGTTCCAGTTCGAGTTCGCGCCCGACCGCCTCGACCGGCTCTCCGTCGAGGGGGTCGCCCGCTCGCTGCGCTACCACTACGGCGACGCGCGCGGCGTCTACGTGCCGAACACGAACGACCCCGAGTGGACCATCGAGGTCGACGAGTCGGTGCCCGACGAGCGGCCGTTCGTCACCGGCGCCGTGGTCCGCGGCGTCGACCTCGACGAGGCGGCGCTGGAGTCGCTGATCCAGCTTCAAGAGAAGCTCCACGCGACGATGGGCCGCGGCCGCGCGAAGGGCGCCATCGGGATCCACGACCTCGCGATGGTGAAGGGCGCGCCGCTTCAGGAGGGCGCGGAGCCGTCGATCACCTACCGCGGCGTCGACCCCGAGGGCGACACGTTCGTCCCGCTCGACGCGAACGACGAGCTGACGCCCGCCGAGGTCTTGGCAGAGCACGACACGGGGACGACCTACGCGGACCTCGTCGAGGACCTCGACCGCTACCCGGCGATCTACGACGAGCTCGGCCTCTTCTCGTTCCCGCCCGTCATCAACGGGAAGCGGACCGAGGTGACGACCGGCTCGCGCGAGCTGTTCGTCGAGCTCACCGGCACCGACCAGTGGACGATCGACCGGATGTGTACGATTATCTGTTACGCGCTGTCGGCCCGGGGCGCGACGATCGAGGAGGTCGAGGTGAACTACGCCGACGGCGCGACGCACCCGAGCGAGTACGGGGCGGAGCTGGTCCGCCCGAACCTCGACACCGACGAGAAGAGCGTCTCGCACGACCGTATCGAGACGCTGCTCGGCGTCGACTTCGAGCCCGAGGAGGTCGTCGACTGCTTCGAGCGCGCCGGCCTCGACGCCTCCTACACCCTCGGCGAGGACGTCCGGTACGACGTGGAGATCCCGCCGTACCGCGTCGACGTGCTCCACCCGCTCGACCTCGTCGACGACGTGGGGCGTGCGTACGGCTTCGACAACTTGGAGCCGCGCTACCCCGACGTGGGCACCGTCGGCGGGCGCCACGAGCGCTCCCGGCTGGAGGACGCGGTCCGGACGAGCCTCGTGGGGCTCGGCTTCGAGGACCTGCTGAACTTCCACATGACGAGCGGGACCGAGAACTACGACCGGATGCGGATCGAGCCGGGCACCGGCGGCGCCGCGGTCGAGGGGGACGGCGTCTTCGGCGGCGGCGACCCCGTCGAGATCACGGAGCCGTACAGCGAGGAGTACACCCAGCTCCGCACCTGGGCGCTCCCGTCGCTCGTGATGCTCTTGGAGCGGAACACCCACAACGCCTACCCGCAGGACGTCGCCGAGGTCGGCTTCGTCGCCGAGCGCGACGACGCCGCGGACACGAACGTCGCCGAGTCGCGCCGCGTCGCGGGCGCGGTCGCCCGCCGCGACGCCTCCTACGAGGCCGCGAAGGGACGGCTCCAAGCCCTCTGTGACGACTTCGACGCCGACCTGGCGACCCCGCGGACCGAACACCCCTCGTTCATCGAGGGCCGCGCCGCCGCCGTCGCGATCGACGGCGAGCGCGTCGGCGTCATCGGCGAGCTCCACCCCGAGGTCCTCGTCGAGCACGACCTGGAGGTGCCGGTCGCGGCCTTCGAGTTCGACCTCGACGCGCTGCGCTGAGCGGCCGGGAGGCTCGATCGGAGGACGGCGGAACTTCCGTTTCGGCGGTTCCGTCACGAATTATCACGAATCCGACCCGGAGCAGAAGACATATATTCGTCTTGCCGTACCCGCCGAGCATGAACTGCGACAGATGCGGCGTCGACGCCTCGCTCGCGCACCGGGACGTCGACGGCTTCGCGTACTACCTGTGTGACGCCTGTATCAACGGGTGGGACGCGGTCCGCGGTTCGTCGCCCGAGGCCAGCGACGAGACGCGCTCGACCGCGCAGTAGCGCGCGTCGCTCGCGAGGGCGACGCCGAAGTCGGAGCGTCGGCGCACGGAGCGGTCGCTCCCGACGCGCCGGAAAGCGGAGCGGTCACTCGCGAGCCGCCGCGACGGCCTCGACCACCGCGCGCGCGTTCGACCGGACCGCGTCGAAGTCGCCGGCGGCGATCGCCTCCTCGTCGACGATCGAACTGCCGACACCGACCGCGGCCGCGCCCGCCTCGACGTAGTCGCCGGCGTCGTCCGCGCCGACGCCGCCGGTCGGGACCAGCGGGATCTGACCGAGCGGACCGCCGATTGCCGCGACGTGGTCCGGCCCGCCGGTCTTCGCCGGGAACACCTTCACCAGGTCGGCGCCCGCCTCGAAGGCGTCGAGCGCCTCGGTCGGCGTGTACGCCCCGACCGCGATCGGCGTCCCGTACCGGTTCGCGGTGCGGATCGCGTCGCGGTTCACCGTCGGCGTCACGAGGAACTCGGCGCCGGCGAGCTGCGCCGCGCGCGCGGTCTCCGCGTCGAGGACGGTACCGGCGCCGACGACGGCGTCGTCGACGCGGTCGGCGATCGCCGCGATCGACGCCGTCGCGTCCGGCGTGTCCGCCGTCACCTCCAGCGCCGTCACGCCGGCGTCGACGACCGCGTCCGCGACCCGCACGGCGTCGTCGCGCTCGACGCCGCGGAGGATCGCGATCACGCCGCCGTCCGTGATCCGGTCGAGTCGGTCGGTTCGCATGGTCGGTACCTGCCCGCGGGGGGTCTTAAATCGGCCGTGTGGGGGTCGGGTGCGGACGACCGCACCCGCCCGCTATTTAACGGACGCACGGGGAAGTACGACCGAGGCGACGGACCGGTCCGCGTCGGCCGCCGACGGCGACGGACGACGCCCGAGTCCCGCGGCCGCCGGACCGGTTCGGAGACCCCATCACACCATGCACATCACCGACTACGAGCTGTTCGAAGTGCCGCCCCGCTGGCTGTTCCTGAAGCTCACGACGAGCGACGGGACCGTCGGCTGGGGGGAACCGATCGTGGAGGGGCGGTCCCACACGGTCGTCGCGGCCGTCGAGGAGCTGCTCGACGACTACCTGCTCGGCGAGGACCCGGCGCGGATCGAGGACCACTGGCAGACGATGTACCGCGGCGGCTTCTACCGCGGCGGGCCGGTCCTGATGAGCGCCATCGCCGGCATCGACCAGGCGCTGTGGGACATCAAGGGGAAGCGGTTCGGCGCGCCCGTCCACGAGCTGCTCGGCGGCCGCGCGCGCGACCGGATCCGCGTCTACCAGTGGATCGGCGGCGACCGGCCGGCGGACGTGGGCGAGGCCGCCCGCGAGAAGGTCGACGCCGGCTTCTCCGCGCTGAAGATGAACGCCACCCCGGAGCTGGAGTCGATCGACTCGCCGGCCGCGGTCGACGCCGCGGCCGACCGGATCGCGGCCGTCCGGGAGGCGGTGGGCGACGAGGTCGACATCGGCGTCGACTTCCACGGGCGGGTGGCGAAGCCGATGGCCCGCCGGCTCGCGGGGGCGCTGGAGCCGTACGACCCGATGTTCATCGAGGAGCCGGTGCTGCCCGAGAACAACGACGCGCTGCCGGCGATCCGGGCGTCGACGACGATCCCGATCGCGACCGGCGAGCGGATGTACTCGCGGTGGGACTTCAAGGAGGTGCTGGAGGCGGACGCGGTGGACCTGATCCAGCCGGACGTCTCCCACGCCGGCGGGATCACCGAGCTGAAGAAGATCGCCTCGATGGCCGAGGCGTACGACGTGTCGGTCGCGCCGCACTGCCCGCTCGGCCCGATCGCGCTCGCGTCCTGTATCCAGGTCGACGCCTGCACGCCGAACGCGCTCATTCAGGAGCAGTCGCTCGACATCCACTACAACGAGACGAGCGACGTGTTGGACTACCTCGCAGACCCTTCGGTGTTCGAGTACCAGGACGGGTTCGTCGACATCCCCGGCGGCGACGGGCTGGGGATCGAGATCGACGAGGATCACGTGCGCGAGCAGGCCGAAGAGGCGGTCGACTGGCACAACCCCGTCTGGCGCCACGACGACGGGTCGATCGCGGAGTGGTGATCCCGATGGCGACCGACCCGCGGCGACGGGGGGAGAGCCGATGACCCGGCGACGGGGGTCGCCGACCGAGGGCGCGGTCCCGGGCCGGTTCGCCGGCGAGACCGCGATCGTGACGGGGTCGACCAGGGGCATCGGCGCCGGCATCGCGGAGCGACTGGCCGCCGAGGGGGCGAACGTCGTGGTCAGCGGGCGCTCGGAGGCGGCCGGGGAGGCCGTCGTCGAGCGGATCGCGGCGGAGAGCGCGGAAGGGGACGCGACGTTCGTCCGCGCCGACATGCGCGACCCGGACGACGTGGCCGCGCTGGCGGAGGCGGCCGCGGAGCGCTACGGCTCGGTCGACGTGCTCGTGAACAACGCCGGGGTCCAGACGGAGACGGCCGCCGACGAGGCGACGCTCGACGACTGGGCGTTCGTCGTCGAGACGGACTTCCGGGCGTACTGGCTGGCGGCGCGGGCCGCCCTCGAACACATGGACCGGGGCGCGATCGTGAACGTCTCGTCGAACCACGCGTACGCGACGATGCCCGCGCACTTCCCGTACAACGCCGTCAAGGCGGGCATCAACGGCATGACGCGGTCGCTCGCGGTCGACTTCGGCCCCCGCGTCCGGGTGAACACGGTCGTCCCCGGCTGGGTGGAGGTCGAGCGGACGCGCGACGAGCTGCCCGAGGGCCGGCTGGCGGAGGTCGAGGCGATCCACCCGACCGGCCGGATCGGGACGCCGGCCGACGTCGCCGGGGCCGTCTCCTTCCTCGCGAGCGAGGACGCCGCCTTCGTCACGGGGGCGGCGCTGCTCGTCGACGGCGGCCGCGGCGCGGTGATGCAAGACGACACGCTCCCGGACTACCGAGCGCGAGAGGACGCGGAGTAGGCGGGCGCGGGACGGCGCGGCGGCGGCGCGGAGAGACGCCGGAGTCCCCTGCTCGCCGGTCGACGGCGATCACCCCCTCTTATAATCGGCCGAGAGTAGCACCCAATATGAACCCGTCCGAGACCTGCGCCGCGGGGTGGCGCCGATGACCGACCTCGTCACGTTCGGCGAGACGATGCTCCGGCTGTCGCCGCCGCGGGGCGAGCGGCTGGAGACGACGCGCGAGTTCACCGTCCAGGCCGGCGGGGCGGAGAGCAACGTCGCGGTCGGGGCCGCGCGGCTCGGCGCCGACGCCCGCTGGCTCTCGAAGCTCCCCGACTCGCCGCTCGGCCGGCGGATCGTGACCGAACTGCGGAGCCACGGCGTCCGCCCGGGCGTCGCGTGGGCCGACGCGGACGAGAGCCGCGTGGGGACCTACTACCTCGAGCACGGCGGCGAGCCGCGCGGGACGAACGTGATCTACGACCGCGCCGACGCGGCGATCACGACCGTCGAGCCCGACGAGCTCCCGACCGACGCGGTGGCGGCGGCGGACTGGTTCCACACCACGGGGATCACGCCCGCGCTCTCCGAGGCGACCGCCGAGACGACGGCCGCGCTGTTACGGACCGCCGGCGAGGCGGGGACGACCCGCTCGTTCGACCTGAACTACCGGGCGAAGCTCTGGGACCCGGAGACTGCGCGGGCGGCCTACGAGGACCTGTTCGAACACGTCGACACGCTGTTCGTCCCGCGGCGGGACGCCCGGGAGGTGCTCGACCGCGAGGGCGGCGCCGTCGAAATAGCCCACGGGCTCGCCACGGAATTCGGCTTCGACACGGTGGTCGTCACCCGCGGGCTGGAGGGAGCGGTCGCGCTCCACGACGGATCGGTGTACGAACAGGACGTGTACGAGGCGGAGACGTTCGACGCGATCGGCACCGGCGACGCGTTCGTCGCCGGCTTCGTCGCCGAGCGGCTGCGCGGCGGCGACCTCCCCGCGGCGCTCCGGTGGGGGTCGGCGACCGCGGCGCTGAAACGCACCACCGACGGCGACCTCGCGGTGACGACCCGAGAAGAAGTCCGCGACGTCATCGACGGCGAGGGCGGGATCGACCGGTGAGTCGCGCGGCGGCGCGCGTGCCACAGTAACGGGACCCGAAGGCTGCGATCCGGTTCCCGCGGTCAGAGGTCGACCGGGCCGCCGTCGGCGGCGCTCTCGGCGAGCGCGTCGATGACCCTCATGTTCGCAATCGCCTCCTCGCCGTCGGTCAGGGGGGCGCTCCCGTCGGCGACGCGCTCGGCGAAGTGCTCGACCTGGAGCCGGTACTGGTCGACGGCGGGGAACGTCTCGACCCCGTGTCGGCCGTCGATATCGTACGTCAGCTCCACCGGCTCGTCGGTCGGCGCGTCGAACGCGCGCTCGACTTCGACCCAGCCGTTCGTCGCGTCGACGCGGTACCGCTGGACGAGCTGGGTGTCGAACCCGGACGCGACCCGCGCCGAGCGGCCGTCGTCGTACGAGAGCACGCCCGCGAGCTCCGTGTCGACCCCGGCGCCGCGGGTGTCGCCGGCGTGGGCGTAGGCGCGGTCGGGCTCGCCGAGGACCGTCCGGGCGAGCGAGACGGGGTAACAGCCAACGTCCATCAGCGACCCGCCCGCGAGGTCGGGGTCGAGCCGCACGTCGTTCGGGCGGTCGTACAGCGGGAAGCGGAAGGTCGCCGTCACCGTGCGCACGTCGTCGAGTTCGTCCGCCGCGAGCGCGACGGCGCGCTCGGTGCGGGGGTGATAGCGGTACATGAACGCCTCCATCAGCGTGACGCCCCGCTCGTCGCAGTGGGCGACGGCGTCGCGCGCCTCGTCGGCGTCGGCGGCGAGCGGCTTCTCGCAGAGGACGTGGAGGCCGGCGTCGGCGGCGCGTTTCGTCCACTCGGCGTGGGCCCCGTTCGGGAGCGGGACGTACACGGCATCGAGCGCGTCGTCGTCGAGCAGGGCCTCGTAGGAGCCGTAGCTGCGGGGGATTCCGTTCTCGGCCGCGAACCGCTCCGCGCGGGCGGCGTCGCGGGACGCCACCGCGCCGACGGTGTGATCGCTGGCGGCGATAGCCGGGATGACCGCTTTGCGGGCGATCCCAGCGGTGCCGAGGACGCCGAATTCGAGGCTCGTCGAGCCGGCCGGTGAATCGGACATGGCCGGGGCGACGCGCCCGCCGGGCAAGTCGGTTGGGGTCGGCGAGCGCGACGGCGGCCGGGACGGCGACCGCCGCCGACGACCGTGTGGGAGTGTCGACGCTTCCGTGCGACGACACGGGTTTCCCCCCTGAGCGGCTACCCAAGGCAATGGCACAACGGTCCCTGCTCGTTCGCGCGCTGTGGTTCGTCGTCGTCGGCTGGTGGGCGACGCCGGTCGTCGTCAACGTCGCGTGGCTGCTCAACGTCACGGTCGTCCTCCTCCCGGTCGGTATCAAGCTGATCAACCTCGTGCCGACGGCCCTCACGCTCGCGGAGCCGCGGTCGCTCTCGGAGCCCGACTCGGCCCGCGGCCAGCGGTCGCTCGTCGTGCGGGCGGGCTACTTCGTCCTCGTCGGCTGGTGGCTGAGCCTGCTGTGGGCGAACGTCGCCTCGGCGCTCGCGGTCACGGTCGTGGGGGTGCCGGTCGCGGTGTGGATGCTCAACCGGCTGCCGTACGTCACGTCGCTGTACCGGTTTCACGGGTGAGGCCGGCGGCTCTCACCCGGCCCCGACGGTCAAGATGCCCCTTCCGCCGCGGACCGGGGCGCCGACGGGTCACGCTTCGAACGTCGCCGGATCGAACGGCGTCGCGTCCGCCCAGTACGCCGAAAACGTCTCTCCGGCCCAGTCGCGGACGGCCGGGTCGTCGGTGTGGATCGCCGCGCGGAGGATCCCGCCCTCGTCGCGGACGAGCAGGTAGACGGTGCCGTCGGCGACGGTGACCGAGAGCGGCACCTCCCCGTCGGCGACGCGGATCTCGGCGTCGTCGTGGTCGGCGAGCGCGCGCACCTGCGTCCACAGCCGGTCGTCGGCCGCGAGCGCCGCGAGCGCGCTCGGCGAGAGCACGGCCTCGAACGCCTGCCGCCCCGCGGCGACGCGGTCGTGCGCCGTCGAGAGGCTCTGCTCGTTCAGCGTGTGCGAGACCGCGCGCAGCGTCGACGCGCCCTCCATGCCGTCGAGGACGCGCTGAAGCGGCGCGCTCGGTCGCGTCCGGCTCGGCACCGTCACCGTCGCGTCGGCGAGCCGCCGGAGGTCGAAGCCGAACTCGGCCGTGGGCAGGTACGCGACCACGTCGCGGAGCTTGCCCTCCGTCTCCAAGACGGCGACGAGGTCGTCGATCCCGTCCGCCACCAGCTCGCCGGTGGCGGTCGCGACGTGTCTGCCGCCCTCACGCGTGACCCACGAGCGCTCGGCGAAGTCCTCGAGGATGCGGCCGAGCGTCGCCTGTGACGCCCCGGTCGCGGCCGCGAGTTCGCCCCGCGTGTGCGGCCGGGTCGCCAGCAGCCGCAGGACCTCGACGCGGTTGGTCGAGCGCGCGAGGAACTCGATCGCTTCGAGCGGCGCCTCCATAACGCGGTACAGTGCCCTCGCGGATAAACCGGCTTCGCTCCCCGCGGGGATTTCACGGGATGAAACGCTGTCGTAGTGGGCGGGCGTTTCGCGCTGCCGAAGGTTTTCTGAATTTCGTTATATGTCCGGGCGACGTTCGCCGAAGTGTGACCGATATTCCCGCTGCGATTGGCCGTTCGTCCGGCGACGAGACCGAGGTGTTACGGTAACGTGTTCACCCGACGGTCCGCCGCGCTGTTCGCCGTCTCGGCGCTGCTGTTCGGCGGGACGTTCGTCGCGGCCAAGACCGGCCTCGCGCACCTGCCGCCGCTGTTCTTCGTCGCCGTGCGGTTCGACATCGGCGCCGTCGTCCTCGCCGCGTTCGCGGCGACGCGCCTCTCGTGGGCGGACCTCCGCCCGCGGACCGCCGGCGACGTCGCCGGGATCCTCGCGACCGGCGTGCTGGTGATCGGACTGACGAACGCGCTGCTGTTCGTCGGGCAACAGTACGTGACGAGCGGGGTCGCGGCCGTCGTCTTCAGCCTGAACCCGATCCTCACCCCGGTGTTCGCCGGGATGCTGCTCGCGGACGCGCGGCTCACCGCCCGCGGCGTCGTCGGGATGGGGCTGGGACTGCTCGGGGTCGTTCTGGTGGCGAACCCCTCGCCGTCGGCGCTGCTCGGCGGCGGGATGGGCGTCCCGCTCCTCTTCGCGGCCGCGGTGACGAGCGCGTTCGGTGCGGTGGCGATCCGCCGCGCCGAGGCGACGCTGTCGAGCACCGCCCGCACCGTCTGGGGGGTCCCGCTGGCCGCCGTCCTCTCGCACGCCCTCAGCGTCGGCGCCGGCGAGTCCGTGGCCTCGCTCGCGGTGCCGCCCGTCGCGGTCGCCGCGCTGCTGTACGTCGGCGTCTGTTCGGGCGCCGTCGCGTACCTCGCCTACTTCGCGCTGATCGACGAGACCGACGCGACGCGGGCGAACCTGCTGTTCTACTTCGTCCCGGTCGTCTCGGCCGTGGGCGGGTGGGCGCTGCTCGGGGAGACCCTCTCGGCGCTGTCCGTCGTCGGGTTCGGCGTGATATTCGTCGGCTTCCTGCTCGTTAGCGGGCGCGCCGTGCGCCCGTCCCGGATCGTTCGCTCGGTCGCCCCGGAACGGTTCGTCGGCGACCGGTCGGCCTGAGCGGCCCGTTGGCGATCGCGTCGGCGGAGCGATGCTGCCCCGGAGTTACACCAACGCGACCTCGGCGGCGGCAGCGAGACGCCCGTTACTGGGGTTCGACAGATACACGCCTGACCGCCGTCGTGTCAATCCGTCTTGTCAGAAAACGTAACGGGCGCGACGGGATTTGAACCCGCGGCATCTTGGTCCGGAACCAAGTGCTCTGTCCGCTGAGCTACGCGCCCTCACGAGCCGGTACCCGCGGCGAGCGTTTAACGCTTCTGACTCGGATCCTCGGCGGGCGGCCGCGGGTCGGTCTGCCACTCGAAGGCGTCGTCGTCCGTGCCGCCGTCGGTCCGGGCCCGGTCGGTCGCGTCGCCCTCGGCGTCGGCGTCGATAGCGCCCGCGGCGCCGAGGAAGCGCCCGACGAACAGGAGTTCGGGGCGGCGCTCGACGACGGCGACCCAGACGACGAGCGCCGGGGGCAACACGATCAGCGACGCCAGGTACGCGAGCGTGATGCTGGCGGCCGTGAGCAGCCCGAACTGACCGAGGATCGGGGTGATAGCGAGGACGAGCACGCCCGTGCCGAGGGCGGTCGTCGCCCACGTGCCGGTGAGCGCGCCGCCCGTCCCGCGGAGCGTGGTGACCACCGCGGCGTCGACGTCGCCGCCCGCGGCGTACTCGTCGTGGAACCGGTGGGCGACGTGGACGGTGTAGTCCACCCCGAGCCCGATGGTGATCGCGAGGATCGTCGCGGTGATCGCGTTGAACGGGATGCCGCCGAGCCGCATCGTGGCGGTGAGCGTCGCGACCGCGACCGTCACCGGGACGAGCGTGACGAGCCCCAGCGTCGGGCTGCCGAGCAGCAGCCAGAACAGGATGACGAGGAACACCGCGGAGAGCCCGAGTGCGGCCGCCAGCGAGACGATCGCGGATTCGAAGATCGTGTCGGCGACCGCCTGGAACACGACGATCTGCCCGGTCGCGGTCGCGTCGCCGCGGTAGCGGTCGGCGACGCGGCGGGCGTCAGCGGTGATCTCGGCGTCGCTGGCGTCGGATTCGACGGCGTAGACGATCCGGGCCGAGCGGCCGTCGTCCGCGAGGTACTCGCCGGTGAAGTCGTCGTACGGCGAGTTCCGCAGCTCGGCGTAGATCCGGTCGAGGTTCCGGTTCGGGCGGCCGTCGTCGAGCGCGGAGTTCTCGACCAGCCGCTCGAACTCGGGGTCCTCCGCGGCGTACGCGTCGATCGCGCTCTGGACGCTCTCGGCGCTGGCGCGGCCGTCGACCGTGACGAACGTGTCGGGCGGGTCGCGCTCTGCGCGCGCGAGGCTGCGGAGGGCGCTGTCGCTGGTCATCCGCCGCTCCACGTAGATGGTGACGGTGTCGTCCTCGCTCGTGGCGAAGTTGTCGGAGAGGAAGTTGATCGTCTCCGTCGCGGTGTACTCGCCGGGCTGGAGCGGGCCGGGGAAGTAGTCGACGTACGCCGGCTCCTCGCTCGGCGGCAGGAAGTCGTCCTGCTCGAAGGTGGTGTCGACGCCCGCGCCGTAGCCCGCGGCGCCCGCGGTGACGAGCAGGACGGCGACGAGGAAGACGGCGGGCGCGGGCCGCGAGATGGCGGACAGCTTGGGGAGGAACCGCCCGAGCGCGGACTCCTCGGAGCCGAGGGGGCGCGAACCGAACTCGGGCAGCGAGCGCTCGGCGCGCCAGCGGTCGAGCATCAGCTTGGCGGCCGGGAGGAAGCCGACGAAGATGACGAGGGTGAAACAGATGCCGAGCCCGGCGACGACGCCGAACTCCCGGAGCGGGGGCAACGAGCTGGTGAGGTTCGCGAGGAAGCCGATGATCGTCGTGCCGGCGATGATCGAGTACGCCACCACGAGCTGGCCCAAGGCGCCGCGCATCGCCGTCTCGGGCGGCGCGCCCGCAGCACGGTCCTCGCGGTAGCGGTTCACCGTGTGGATCCCGAAGTCGATCCCGATCGCGAGGAGGAGGACCGGCACCGCGATCAGCACCTCGGAGAAGGCGATGCCCGCGTAGCCGGTGAAGCCGAACGTCCACACGACCGTCATCAGGAGCGCGATCCCGCCGAGCACGAAGTCGAAGGGGTCGCGGTAGGCGTACGCCAGGAGCCCGAGGATCACGGCCAGCGCCGCGGGCACGACGATCGACAGCGAGTCGAAGATGACGCGCTGGAACTCGTCGTCGACGATCCCGCCGCCGAACGCGGTGATGTCGCCGGGGGCCTCCTCGGCGACCGTGCGGGCCTCCTGCTGGATCGCCTGCGTGTCGGCCGAGGCCGGGAACGAGTGGGAGACGACGCCGAGCGACGCGGAGGCCGTCCCGGACTCGCGGTTGAAGTCGTCGGACAGCAGCGTCGCGAAGCCGGGATCCTCCGCGGCGGCGTCGACCGCGTCGTCGATCTCGCCGTCGCTGGCCCGTTCGATCGCGTCGCGGGCCGCCGCGGGCGTGTCGGCGTCCTCGTCCAACTCGGCCGCCACGTCCATCGCGGGCGCGGAGAAGTCGGTCACCCGCAACCCGTCGCGCTCGTCGAGCCGCTCGGCGGTCGCCAGCATGTCGAGCAGGCCGCGGCGGTCGAGCACGTTCGCGTCGCGCTGGATCAGCTGCGTCGTCGGGTCGTCACCCCCGAACGCGGGCTCGAACCGCTCGTTCACGCGGTCAAGGGCGTCGGCCTCCTCGATCCCGTCGGTGAACTGGTCGCTGCCCGCGCTCGCCTCCAGCAGCGCCATGCCGGGCGCGAACAGGGCGGTGACGACGAGACAGGCGATCACGACCCGGCGCGGCCGCTCGACGACCCGGTCGGTGATCGCGCCGAACAGCCGACTGACGGGGTCCATCTATCGAGAGCGGAGCCGGCTGCGGAGCCGAGCGATCGCCGCGCTCACCCGACCGCGCTGCCAGACGACCGCGCCGCCGACCGCGACGGCGCCGAGCAGGGCGACGATCCCCAGCGGCGAGGAGAGCGCCCCGCTGTCGTCGGTGTCGGTCACCTCGACCGGGAGCCGGTAGGTGTCCGAGAGCTGCTCGTCGCCGTCGGCGTCGTCGTACCGGAAGTCGACCGCGGCCGCGTACGTCTTCGGCGTCGCGCCGCCGTCGACCGCCACCTCGAAGGTGATCGTGGTCTGCTCGCCCGGGTCGAGGTCGGTGACGAACGCCTCGTCGTCCGACGAGGAGAGCGGCGAGTCGACGAACAGCTTCGCCTGGACGTTGGAGATCGGCTCCGGGCCGGTGTTGCGGACGACCGCGCGGTACTGGACCGTCGACCCCGGCGTCACCGCCGCCGGCTCGGTCGCGTTCGCCGCGGGCGACACCGCGAAGACGTCCGCCTCGGGCGCGACGTCGACGACCACGTCGAGCGAGTCGGAGACGATGACGTCGCCCGCCGACCCCGTCGAGACGAGCGAGACGCTCCCGTCGTCGGTCCGGCTGGCGCTCACGCCCTCGTCGGTGGGGATCCCGCGGTAGCGGACCGCCACGTTGACCGTCCGCGGCCCGGGGTTGGCGTCGGTGCGGAGGCCGGCGTCGAACGTCGCGGTCGCGGTCTCGCCGACCGCGAGGTCGCCGATCGTGTCCCGCGTCGAGCGCGGGACGATGTTCTGGTCCGTCTGGACCGTGTCCTGGCCGACGCCGTCGGGCGCGGGCGCCTCGTTGCTGAACACGACGACCGCGTTCTCGACGTCCCGGGGCCCGCGGTTGCGCACCTCGACGGTGAAGGAGCCGTCCTCGCCGACGCGCAGCGTGCTGTTCAGGCCGCGCGCGGTGAACGCCTGCCGCGAGAGCGGCGTCACGCCGGTCCGGACCGTCCGCGCGGCGGCGTTCGCGCGCTCGGCGTCGCGGTAGTCGACCTCGAACTCCAGCGTCGACGCGCGCGCGGTCGCCTGGCCGGCGGCGGCGAACCGATAAGCGAACGTGCGGTTCTCGCCCGGCGCCCACGCGCCGACGTACGTCTCGGTCGTGCCCGCGTCGGTGGCGAATGACAGGTCGGGGTCGACCGGGTTCGCGGCGACGCTCGCCTCGTAGGCCGTCTCGTTCCGGACGTTCCGCATCGTCACCTCGACGATGCCGTCGTCGCCGGCCTGGACGACGCCGTCGACGTCGACGACCGCGAACTGCGCGCGGTCGGTGATCTCCACGGACACGTACACCGTCTCGGTCACGATCTCCTCGTCGCGGACGGTGGAGCCGTCGTCCACCTCGGCGCTCTCGACGTTCCGGTACTCCAGCCGGATCGGGACCTGATAGACGCCCGGCTCGGCGTCCGCGTCGGGGACGACGGTGAACTCGATCGGTCCCGTGACGCCGCGCGCGACGTCGCCGACCGTCTGCTCGCCGGTCCGCACGTCGAAGGGGACCTCGCGGTTCGTCGCGTCGCCCGTGAGGATCCGGGCCGTGGTCTCGTGGGCGGTCACCACCTCGCTCTCGAGGTTGTCGGCGCCCTGCGCGTCGATGTCGCCGCGGTTGTTCAGGCTCACCTGGAGCGTCGACTCCTCGCCGGGGACGAAGGCCGTCTCCGGCGCGAACGCCTCGATGTCGGGGTCGCCGCGCACCGTGTCGTTCGCCTGCTGCGCGACCACCGTCCCCGTCGCGAGAAGCGACGCGACGAGCACGAGGACGGCCGCCGTCCGAATTCGACTCATGTTGGTTGCGAACTGGTACGGGGCTGCGACGTAATACCCTTCGGGAACCTGTGACAACAACGTATCTGTTTCCGTAGATAATTCGCCGTGACGGACGGCGGAACGAATCGTTCCGAAACCGCCGCGAAGCCGTTTACAGCTCCGTCAAAGCGATTCATCGAGCAACGACCGACCGAGTTCATCGGGCGGTCTTCGAAACAGTCGACCGTTGTGCGTCCGTTCTTTTATATATCGGCGCGAGAGGGAACGCCGACGCTTTGTAGCGGGACCGCCACGGTGAACGCATGGAGTCGCTCCGAGACCTCGGCCTGTCGAGCTACGAGGACCGGGCGTACCGCGCGCTGCTGACGCTCGGCACCGGCACCGCCGCGGCCGCCGCCGAGGAGAGCGGCGTGCCGAAGGGGCGCATCTACGACGCGCTCGGCGGGCTGGAGTCGCGGGGGCTCGTCCGCGTCCAGACCGACCGCGAGCCGAAGCGGTACGCGCCCGTCGAGCCCGCGGTCGCCGTCGACCGCCTCGTCGAGGCGAAGCGGCGGGAGCTGCGACAGCGGATCGAGACGTACGAGTCCGGCAAGTCGGAGCTGATCGACCGGCTGGCCGACGCCGAGGCGACCGACGACGAGTTCTGGACCGCGGCGGTCGGCGCCGACGACTCGCTCGACCTCCTCTTCGAGCGGATCGACGCCGCCGAGGAGTCGATCGTCGTCGTCGCCACCGACGTCTCGGCGCAGTTCGACGTCGACCGCGAGGGGCCGGAGCTGCTCGACCGGCTCCTCGCGTCGATCCGGAGCGGCGTCGACGTGTCCGTGCTGCTCTCGCCGAGCGTGTTCGACGACGCCCGCGCCGCCGTCGACGAGGACCGCGCGACGCTGACGATCGCGCAGGGGCCCTTCGAGCTGCGGATCACGCAGGACGCGTACGGGAACTTCTACCTCATCGACGGCGAGGAGGTGTGCCTGGAGGTCGCCGACCCGCTCGCGCCCGACCGGCTGTTCGGCATGCTCGACCTGCGCGACCGCGGGTTCGCCGCCCGCGTACGCGAGGGCTTCGAGGCCGCGTGGGCCGAGGGCACCGTCGTCGACGAGGTGTGAGGGCCGGGGCGACGGTATCCAATTATCAGTTCTGATTTCGAGGGCGCGCGGTTTTATCACCTCGTAGTCGTACCATTTGGTAGAACTGACTGTGACCCTCCGGCCATCCGACACGTCGACGCCGGGCCGCGGCGCCGACGAGGGCGACGCCCCCGACGCCAAGGACCGATCCGCCGTCGACGCCCCGCCCGCCGGCGGGGAGCGGGCGACCCCGTCGGACGACAGCGGCGACGGTGGCCGATCGACACCGCCCTCAGCCGACGCCGACGAGGCGTCGGCCGGCGTCGACGCGACGCCCGCCGAGCGCCGGTCTCGGCTCGCCGAGGCGGACCGCTTCCTGCTCGCCGTGGCCGTCGACGGCGAAGTGCTGTTCGCGGGGCCGTCGGCGCCGGACGTCGTCGGTGTGAGCCGGGGCGCGCTCGTGGGCAGCGACCTCCTCGACCGCGTCCACCCGAGCGACCGCGAGCCGGTCGCCGACGCGCTGTCCGCGGTCGCGACGAGCCGGACGGTCACCCACCGCATCCGCCGCGCGAGCGGCGGGTACGCGTGGGTCGAGTCCGTCGTCGACGAGGAGCTCGCCCCGCAGTTCGGCGGGCGGATCGTCACGGTCCGGCGCGTCGACGTCGACCGCACCTTCCCGGAGCGCTATCGCGCCTTCTTAGAGTACGGCAGCGACCTCGTCACCGTGGTCGACGAGGACGGCCTCGTCGTCTACGAGAGCCCCTCCGTCGCGGAGGTGCTCGGCTACGAGCAGGGGTCGACCGTCGGGCGCTCCCCCCTCGGCTACGTCCACCCGGACGACCGCGAACGCGTGACCGAGCGGTTCTACCGCGCGCTCAACGAGCCGGACACGTCCCCGACGCTGGAGTACCGCTACCGAACCGCCGACGGCGACTGGGTCTGGCTGGAGTCGCGGACCCGCTCGCTCCCGGCCGACAGCCCCGTCGGCGAGCTGCTCATCAACTCCCGGGACGTGAGCACGCGGAAGGCGCGCGAGCGGCGGCTCGCCGACCGCAACGAGCGGCTCGACCGCTTCGCGAGCATCGTCTCGCACGACCTGCGGAACCCGCTGTCGGTGATCCGGGGGTCGATCGAGATGGCGCGGCTGCGCGGCGAGGCGGAGCCCCTCGAGCGCGGCGAGCGCGCCGTCGACCGGATCGACCAGCTCGTCTCGGAGCTGCTCACCCTCGCGCGGCAGGGGACCGGGATGGACGAGCCGATGGAGTTCGCGCTCGCCAGCGTCGCCCGCGACGCCTGGGAGACCGCCGCCGAGGGCGAGGACGACGCGGACCTCGTCGTCGCCCGCGACGCGCGGGTGTACGGCGATCGCGGCCGGGTGCGCCAGGCGCTGGAGAACCTGTTCCGAAACGCGACGGAACACGGGAAGCCGGACGCCTCGGAGGCGGGAGCGTCCGAGTCGAGCGACGACGCGACCGACTCCGGCGGCGACGCGCCCGACTCCCGGGACGACGCGACCGCGTCTGCCGACAACGACGCGGACGGCGATCTCACCGTCCTCGTCACCGCCACCGACGAGGGGTTCCTCGTCGCCGACGACGGGACCGGGATCGACCCCGACGACCGGGACTCCGTGTTCGACTCCGGGTACACGACGCGAGCGGACGGGACGGGCTACGGGCTCGACATCGTCCGCGAGGTGGTCGAGTCGCACGGGTGGCGCGTCGAGCTGCGGACGACCGCGGACGGCCCCGTGGACCTCGCCGACGGTCGCCGGCTCCGGCCGCCGGACGGCGCCTGCTTCGAGGTGCGTGCGCCCGGTCCCGCCGACGCCGACCCGGACGAACCCTGGATCGACGCGTGAGCGGGGCGGCGCGCCGCCGCCCCGGTCGACCCGGCGCGTTTATTCCCCGCGGGCCGCAAGCTGACCCGTGAGCGCCGCCGACGTCACGATCCGAGGGGCCGAGTCCGCCGACCTCCTCGCGGTGGTCCGGATCGAGCGGGCCTGCTTCTCGGACCCGTGGCCGCACGACGCCTTCGAGCGACTGCTGGACGAGCCGGCGTTCCTCGTGGCGGAGCGGGCGGGCGCGGTCGTCGGGTTCGTCGTCGCCGACCGGACGCCGAACCACGGCCGCGACATCGGCCACGTAAAGGACCTGGCCGTCGACCCCGACGCCCGCGGCGAGGGGATCGGCCGGACCCTCCTCCGGTCGGCGCTGGCCCGCCTCCGCGCGACCGGCGTGGCCGTCGTCCGGCTCGAAGTGCGCGAGGGGAACGACCCGGCGCGGTCGCTGTACGCCGACGAGGGGTTCGAGCCGATCCGCCGGGTCGGCGGCTACTACCGCGACGGCGAGGACGCGCTCGTCCTGGTCGTCGACCTCGCGGCGTGGGCCGGGGGCGAGGACGGCGGCGGGCGGGGCGAGTCGCGTTGACACGCCACGGGTGGCGCCGGTTCACACGCATATCGGTCCGCCGCGCGGGGTTTGACAAGGCTTAGTGTGCGGGAGGCCGACCCGAACGGTATGAGTTCGGTTCCCGAGCGGTCCGAGATCGACACCGAGTACAAGTGGGACCTCGACGGCATCTACGCCGACGACGAGGCGTGGGAGTCGGCCTACGAGACGGTCGCCGACCGGGTCGACGAGCTGGCCGCCTACGAGGGGCGGGCGGTCGAGGACGCCGCCACCCTCCTCGAACTGCTCGAACTGCGCGAGGAGATATTCCGCGAGCTCCAGCAGGTGATGACCTACGCCCGCCTGCGCAGCGCCGAGGACACGCGGAACCAGGAGTACCAGGCGATGTCCGCGCGGGCGTCGTCGCTCGGCTCCGAGGCGTCGAGCGCGGTCTCGTACCTCGAACCGGAGATCCAGTCGCTCACGGAGGCCGACGTCGAGGCGTTCGTCGACGACGAGCCCGCCCTCGCCGAGTACGAGCACTACCTCGACGACGTGCTGCGAAAGAAGCCGCACACGCGGTCGAGCGAGGTCGAGGAGGTGCTGGCGGACCTCTCGGAGGTCACCGA
The DNA here is from genome assembly GCF_005435055.1 of Halorubrum sp. SS7. NCBI lineage: Archaea > Methanobacteriati > Methanobacteriota > Halobacteria > Halobacteriales > Haloferacaceae > Halorubrum > Halorubrum sp. SS7. Next base: position 9,850 of record NZ_SGXV01000014.1, on the reverse strand, counting down.
CGCGCCGAGCGAGATCTACTCGATGCTGACGAACGCCGACATGACCTACGGCGTCGTCGAGGACCCCGACGGCGAGGAGGTGGAGATCACGCAGGCGAACTTCACCAAGCTCCAGACGAACCCGGACCGCGAGTTCCGCGAGCGCGTCCACGAGACGTTCTACGACGAGTGGGCCGACGTGCGCAACACGGTCGGCACCTCCTTAGAGAAGGCCGTCCGCGAGCACGTCACGAGCGCCGAGATCCGCGACTACGACTCCGCGCGGGCCGCCGCGCTCGACGACTCGAACGTCCCGGTCGAGGTGTACGACACCCTCGTCGACACCGTCGACGACAACCTCGACGTGCTCCACCGCCACGCGGCGCTGAAGGAGGCGGCGCTCGGCGTCGACCAGCTCCAGAGCCACGACCTCTACATGTCGCTGACGGGCGACCAGGGGCCGGACGTGGAGTACGAGCAGGCCCGCGAGTGGGTGATCGAGGCGGTCGCGCCGCTCGGCGACGCCTACCAGGAGCGGCTGGCCGAAGGGCTCGACTCGCGGTGGGTGGACGTGTACGAGAACCGCGGGAAGCGCTCGGGCGCGTTCTCCTCGGGCACGTACGACACCCAGCCGTACATCATGATGAACTACCAGGACGACATCGCGTCGATGTACACCCTGGCCCACGAGCTCGGCCACTCGATGCACTCGGAGCTGGCGGGCGACGCCCAGCCGTGGCACGACGCGAGCTACGAGATCTTCGTCGCGGAGATCGCCTCCACGGTCAACGAGACGCTGCTCACCCACCACCTGCTCGACACCGTGGAGGACGACGAGCTCCGCACCCACGTCCTCGACGAGTATCTCGAGCGCTTCCGCTCCACCCTCTTCCGGCAGACGATGTTCGCGACGTTCGAACAGCGGATCCACGAGCGCGTCGAGGCCGGCGACGCGCTCACCCCCGACGCGTTCGACGAGATGTACGGCGACCTGAAGGCCGACTACTACGCGCCCGCCGAGCTCACGGGCGGCATCGAGCGCGAGTGGCAGCGCATCCCCCACTTCTACTACGACTTCTACGTCTACCAGTACGCGACCGGCATCTCCGCCGCGGCCGCCATCGTCGAGCGCGTCCTCGACGAGGGCGAGTCCGCGGCCGCCGACTACCGCGAGATGCTGAAGGCCGGTGGCTCGAAGTACCCGCTGGAGGTCGTCGAGCTCGCCGGCATCGACATGGCCTCTCCCGACCCGATCGAGTCCGCCGTCGGCGTCTACGACGACTACCTCGACGAGATCGCGGCGCTGCTCGACTTGGAGTAATCCGGTCGGCGCGGTCCCTCCCGAGTCGCGGCCCCTCGGGGTGACGACGCGCGACGGCGCGGACGGGGCGGTTCCGGGCGGAGGGCTGTCGCAGACAGCTATTTCTCGTTATCACGCGTACACGTAGCATGTCTACGAAGACCGTGCTTCAGGCGTTCACCGCGGGGATGCTCATGCTGGGGTGCCTCGGAATCGCCGCGTCGTACGCGCCCGCAGTCCCGTTCTTCTGGGCAGGCGAAGAGGCGCTGTTCGTCGGCGCCGGCCTCCTGTCGATCGGGGTGGTGATGTTCGCCGACCTGCGACGCCGGAACTGGGGCGAGGACCCGGCGACGGAGAGCGTCTGAGCGGCCGAACCCGGAGCGTCTGGCGAGTCCGTAACGTCGCCGCACGGCGGTCGACGGTCCAGCCACGTCGCCGGGCGCACCGCATAAAGCATATGCCGCGCTCGCCCGAATCCGTCCGGCGCGATGGACCGCCGACTCCTCGCCGTCCCGGGCGCCCTCCTCTTGCTCGCCGCCGCCGCGGACGTGAGCGTCGTCGGCTGGGAGGCGACGTTTCGGGCGGGCGCGGGGCTCGACCAGCACGCGACCGTGAACGCCGCCGAGCTCCCCGCGCGCTGCGCCGACGCCGCGGTCGCCCTCGCCGACGGGCGCAACGTCTCGATCCGGGGGTATCGGGTCGCGCCCGGATCGGTCGACCTCCTCGTCGAACGCACCTCGACCGCCGGGGAGTGGGCGCTCGGTGACGCCAACTGCGCCGACCGGCTCGCCGGGACCGACGACCTGCGCGTCGACGGGGAGTCGTACAGGGTCCTCGGAAGCTACTCGCGGGAGCGGCTGGACCGGACCCCGCTCTTCGGACTGGCGAGGCTCGGCGGCGGGCTCGGCGGCGTCGCGCTGCTCGCGGTCGGGCTCTTTGAGGCCATTCACGGGGAGCGCGAGTGACGGCCTCGCCGTCTCCTCCACGAGCCATTTAAATAGCGCGGTGGCGCGTGCCGGCGAGCGGCCGCCGAAGGCGGTCGCGAGTCGCACGCGCGAGGGAGTCGCTGGCGCCGTCGGCGCCAGCGACGAGGCTGGGGAGGCACGAGGTGCTGTGCGGGGCGGGGTGGGACTCAAAGGGGCAGTCGTGAGGGGGTCGCAGGCGACGTAAGGACCGCAGGGAGTGAGCGGAGCGAACGACTGAGGACCGCAGCGAGCGTGCGCCGCCCTCGCGGCTGGGGCTTTGGCGGTGTTTTTCGCAGGTCCGACAGAACAAGTGGTCGACGCGTCGGCGAGGGATGTCGCGCCCTCGATTACGTGTGATTGATCACCGTCCCGGCACCGATTTACCGCTCCTCCACGACACACCGCGTAATGGACGAACGCGTACGCGAGCACGCCGAGGTGCTCGTCGACTGGAGCGCGCGGGTCGAGGCCGGCGACGACGTCGTCGTGAGCGTGGCGGAGGACGCCCACGAGCTGGGCGTCGCGGTCGCCGCGGCGCTCGGCGAGCGCGGGGCGAACGTCACGACGCTGTACGGGTCGAGCGAGGTCTCGCGCGCCTACCTCAAGGGCGTCGAGGCCGGGACCGACGGCGACGTCGAGGCCGACGACTTCGATTCGGACCCCGCCGTCGACCGCGCGATCTTCGAGGCCGCCGACGCCTACCTCCGGATCGGGGGCGGGCGAAACACCACCGCGTCGGCGGACGTCGCTCGACCGACCCGGCAGTCGTACGCGACGGCGCGCAAGGGCGTCCGCGAGGCGCGGATGGACACCGACTGGGTGTCGACGGTCCACCCCACTCGCTCCCTCGCCCAGCAGGCGGGGATGGCCTACGAGGAGTACTGCGACTTCGTGTACGACGCCGTCCTCCGCGACTGGGAGTCGCTCGCCGAGGAGATGGCGCAGATGAAAGACGTGCTCGACGCGGGCGAGGAGGTCCGGATCGTCACCGAGCGCGACGACGCGCCCGACACCGACGTGCGGATGTCGATCGCGGGCCGCACCGCGGTCAACTCCGCGGCCTCCGTCGCGTACGACTCCCACAACCTCCCCTCTGGTGAGGTGTTCACCGCCCCGTACGACACCGAGGGCGAGGTCTTCTTCGACGTGCCGATGACCATCGACGCGACGCGCGTCCGGAACGTTCGCCTCGCGTTCGAGGGCGGTGAGGTCGTCGACTTCTCGGCCGAGTCGGGCGAAGAGGCGCTCGCGGACATCCTCGACACCGACGCGGGCGCCCGCCGGTTGGGCGAACTCGGTATCGGGATGAACCGCGGCATCGACCGCTTCACCGACTCGATCCTCTTCGATGAAAAGATGGGCGACACCGTCCACCTCGCGGTCGGCCGGGCCTACGACGCCTGTCTTCCGGAGGGCGAATCGGGCAACGACAGCGCGGTCCACGTCGACATGATCACCGACGTGAGCGCCGACTCGCGCATGGAGGTCGACGGCGAGGTCGTCCAGCGGAACGGGACGTTCCGGTGGGAGGACGGGTTCGAGGAGTAGGTCGGAAGGACGATAGCTCGGTGAGACTCCGTCGCCCCTGTTGAGATCCGCAACTGCTGATTTGTTCCTCGCGGCGGGCTGAATGTAGAGTGCGAGTCGGTCAAGACGCCTCTCTTGAATCGCTCAGCACAGAGGGCTAGAGAACAAATCTGGTGCTACAGAGTTTTCTTCATACAGGTGGCTGTTGAAGGGCAAAGGTCGTCGAATTCTGTAGTTTGCTGAATAGCTCTTGGAGCTACACTTCGATCTATTTCTACGTATCCTAGCTCGGTAAAGAAACCAGGAGCGTTCGTCGTCAACAGGTACAGCGTGTCAACGTCGGCAGATTGCGCTTCCGTTTCCGCAGCCGCACAGAGCGCTGTTCCGTATCCCTGGCCTCGCACAGCTTCTTCGACGACGACCGACCGTAGAAGACCGTCAGTGTCATAAATTTCGATACCTGCGGCGCCGATTCGTTCGTCTCCATCGTAACCGATGTAGAAGCAGTCGGGTTTCGACCGTACGTCCTGAGACGGCAAACCGTTCGCTTCAAGTTTAGTTTCGATATAAGAGAGAGTGGCCTCGTCCGCTCGTCGGAGCTTGAGGGGTGCTCCATTCATACTTCGGAGGAGTATCCGAAGCATCTAATAGCTTCATCAGGTGTGGTCCTGTTCAATACGCAAGCGCAATCTATCGGCTGATTCGTCGTTTAGACCGAGGAAACAACGCAGTCCTGTGCTGATTAGATCCGCTGTATCTCGCACGGCGTTTGTACCAGTTCCCGAGGATTTCAACGGACTCAGACCGCCGGAAACGGGCCGCGCGTGACTACGCCGTCGCCGCCTCGATGGCGGCCTCTAAGTCGGCGACGATGTCCGCGGGGTCCTCGATGCCGACCGAGAGGCGAACCATGTCGTCGGTGACGCCCGCGGCCTCCTTCTCTTCGTCCGTCAGCTGCTGGTGCGTGGTCGACGCCGGGTGGATGACGAGCGTCTTCGCGTCGCCGACGTTCGCGACCAGCGAGGCGAGGTCCGCCTCCTCGACGGTCGCCCGCGCCGCCTCGTAGCCGGCCTCCAGCCCGAAGGTGAGCATGCCGCCGTACCCCCCGTCGAGGTACTCCGTCGCCTCCTCGTGGGTCTCGTGGTCCTCCAGGCCGGGGTAGTTCACCCACGCGACCTCGTCGTGGTCCGCGAGGTACTCGGCGACGATCCCGGCGTTCTCGCAGTGGCGGTCCATCCGCAGCGGGAGCGACTCCGTCTGCTGGAGCGTGTTCCAGGCGTCGAACGGCGACTGCTGGTCGCCCAGGTCGCGGAGCCCGCGGGTGATCGCGGCGAAGGTGAACGCGGCGTCGCCGAACCGCTCGGCGAAGTTGATCCCGTGGTACGCGGGGTTGTCCTGTGCGATCTCCGGGTACTTCTCGGCGTGCTCGGCCCACGGGAACGAGCCGCCGTCGACGACGACCCCGCCGACCGTGGTGCCGTTGCCGGTGAGCCACTTCGTCGTCGACTCCCAGACGAGGTCCGCGCCGTGTTCGAGCGGCCGGCAGAGGTACGGCGTCGCGAACGTGTTGTCGACGAACAGCGGGGCGCCGTGCTCGTGCGCGATGTCCGCGATCCGCTGGATGTCCGGCGTGACGAGGGCGGGGTTGCCGATCGTTTCGAGGTGGACGTAGGCGGTGTCCTCGTCGATGGCCTCGGCGTAGCCCTCGTAGTCGAGGGGGTCGACGAACCGCGTCGAGACGCCGCGGCGCTCGACCGAGTGGGTGAGGTAGGTGTACGTGCCGCCGTACAGCGCCGACGAGGAGACGATGTTGTCGCCCGCCGAGGCGAGCAGGAACGTCGTCACGTCGAGCGCCGCCATGCCCGAGGCGGTCGCGACCGCGCCGACGCCGCCCTCCAGCGAGGCGATCCGCTCTTCGAGGGCGGCGTTGGTCGGGTTCATCAGCCGGGAGTAGACGTTGCCGGCCTCTTCGAGCGCGAAGAGGTCCGCCGCGTGGTCGGCATCGTCGAACTGGTAGGCGGTCGTCTGGTAGATGGGCGTCGAGCGGGCCCCGGTCGTCGGGTCCGGGTCCTCGCCGGCGTGGACGCTTCGCGTGCTGAATCGGGGGCCGTCTGTCTCCTCGTCGGATGGCATACCCCTCGGTTCGACCGCCGACCAGTTAAACCCGGCCGGCCCGTGCCGACCTTTCCGGTATCTCGGAGTCCGGCGCCGCGGGAGAGAATCGACGGGCGCGACGCGGATCGGGCGCGGACTCGTGCGAACCGTTAACAGCGTCCGGCCGTAACTTCGGGTATGGGAACACAAGGTCCGCGCGGCGAGTCCGCCGAGCTGGAGGATCTGCTGGCGGAGGTCCCGGACGGGGTCTGGCAGTACCTCGCGCTCGGCGTCGCCCTCCTCGTCGGGGTCGCCCTCCTCGGGCAGAGCCTCGTCTTCGGCGTCGCGGCGCTCGCGGTGCTGCTGGCGGCCGTCACGGTCGTCAGCGCCGTCGAGATCGTCGACGCCTACGACAAGGAGGCGCTCACCGTCTTCGGCGAGTACCGGAAGCTGCTCGAACCGGGCGTTCACGTCATCCCGCCGTTCGTCTCGCGGACGTACGCCTTCGACATGCGGACGCAGACGATCGACGTGCCGAGCCAGTCGGCGATCACGCGGGACAACTCCCCCGTGACCGCCGACGCGGTCGTCTACATCAAGGTGATGGACGCCAAGAAGGCGTTTCTGGAGGTCGATAACTACAAGAACGCCGTCTCGAACCTCGCGCAGACCACCCTGCGCGCGGTCATCGGCGACATGGAGCTCGACGACACGCTCTCGCAGCGGGAGCTGATCAACGACCGGATCAACGAGGAGCTCGACGAGCCCACGGACGAGTGGGGGATCCGCGTCGAGGCCGTCGAGGTCCGCGAGGTGAGTCCGTCACAGGAGGTCCAGCGCGCGATGGAGCAACAGACCGGCGCGGAGCGCCGCCGTCGCGCGATGATCCTCGAAGCGCAGGGAGAACGCCGCTCCGCCGTCGAGCAGGCCGAGGGCGACAAGCAGTCCAACATCATCCGCGCGCAGGGCGAAAAGCAGTCCCAGATCCTCGAAGCGCAGGGGGACGCCATTTCGACCGTGCTGCGGGCGCGGTCCGCCGAGTCGATGGGCGAGCGCGCCATCATCGAGCGCGGCATGGAGACCCTCGAAGAGATCGGCAAGGGCGAGTCCACCACGTTCGTCCTCCCGCAGGAGCTGACGAGTCTGGTCGGCCGCTACGGCAAGGCCCTCTCCGGCTCCGACGTCCAGGAGATGGAGGGCCTCGAGAGCAAGGAGTTCGACGCGGAGACGGAGCAGATGCTCGGGTTAGAGGACATCGAGTCCGCGTTAGAGGAGCTCGACAGCTACTCCGACGAGAACCTCTCGGCGAGCCGCGACGGCGAGGGGATCCCGGACGGCGAGGTGGAGGAGTTCGAGGTCGACGAGGCCGACATCGACCTCGAAACGGAGAGCGAGCGGCCGAGCGATTAGGCCGGGAGCGGGGTCGCGGCCGCGCGACGGGGCGCGTTCTCAGGCCGCCGGCGTTCTCGGGGTCGACAGCCCGGAGCAGCCCGACGGCGACCTGGATTCGAAGACGGAGGGACCGGGGTAACGGGCAGGCCGACTACGAGGAGCGATCAGCTCTCACAGGCCCGACACTCGAGAATGTCTCGACTGAACTTCTGTGCGGCGTTCACGCTGTGCTGATAGTAGAGGCTCTTGACGCCCTTCTTCCACGCTTCGATGTAGAGCTGATTGATCTCTTTCACGCTCACTTCGCTCGGGTCGATCGAGACGTTCACGCTCTGTGCTTGGTCGATGTGTTTCTGCCGCTGTGCCGCCTGATTGATGATCGCCATCTGCGGGATCTCGGCGAAGGTCTTGAACACCTCTTTCTCTCGGTCGGTCAGGCAGTCGAGGTGCTGGACGCTCCCGTCCTTGTTCGCGATGCTGTCCCAGACCTCGCGGGTGTCTTCGCCCCGCTCCGCCAGTATCGCCTGAAGGAACCTGTTCTTTTGCGTCGACTTCAGCTTCGCACCGTCCCGCACGAAGTAGTTCGACTTCAGCGGCTCGATGCTCGGACTGACCTGCCCCAGAATGACGCTGCTCGACTTCGTCGGAGCCACGCTCATCGTCGTCGTGTTCCGCCTGCCGTACCCTTCGAGCACCTCCGGCTCCCCGAACTCGTCGGCGAGCGCTTCGCTCGCCTCGTAGCTCCGCTCTCTGATGGTCCGGAATATCTCCTCGTTCTTCTCCATCGCCTCCATGCTGTCGAAGGGGATCATGTTGCGCTGGAGGTAGCTGTGCCACCCGAGGACGCCGATCCCTATCGCTCTGTGTCGCTTCGCGAACCGCACGGCCCGCTCCATGAACCGGACGCCCTCCGTGCGCTGGATGAACTCCTCCATCACCGCGTCCAGGAACCGGGTCAGCGTCTCCACCGCATCGGTGTCCTTCCATTCGTCGTAGTGGAGCGCGTTCATGCTCGAGAGACAGCAGACGAAGCTCTCGTCCGCGGTGGCCGGCAGCGCTATCTCGGTACAGAGGTTGGACGCGTTTATCTGGTAGTCCTTGTCCTTGTAGACCTGCGGCTTCCCCTCGTTCATGTTCCCCCGGAAGATGATGTACGGAACGCCGACGTTGATCCGGGTCTCGATGATGTCCGCCCAGGTCTCTCGCTTCTCTTCGTCGCCGTCGATCATCGCCTGGAACCAGTCGTCACCGACGATGACGCCGTAGTAGATGTCCTGTACCGGGTCCCCCTCGGTTTTGATGTTGAGCCATTCCTCCAAGTCGTCGTGTTCGACGTCGATGTAGCCGGCAAACTGCCCGCGCCGGGTTTCGCCCTGGCTGATGACGTTGATGATCGTGTCGAACAGCTCCGTGAAGCTGTAACTCCCGTTGCTCTTGCCGTTGTTCGTTATCGGACTGCCCCGCGGCCGCAGCTCGCCGAAGTACCCGCTCGTGCCGCCGCCCTGCTTCGTCATCTCACCCACCTCGGCCTGGGTGTAGAGGATGCTCTCGATGTTGTCTTCCATGTAGCTGCCGAAGCAGCTGATGGGAAGCCCCCTGTCCAGTCCGAAGTTGGCCCATATCGGGCTGGCGAGGCTGTAGAAGCCGCGGCTCATGTACTCGTAGAACCGGTCCGCGAACCCATCCTCACCGAGGATCTCTTCGGCGCGCTCGGCGATCTGTCTGACCCGCTCTTCCGCTTCGACGCCCTCGATCAGGTACCCCTCTCTGAGGAACTCCCTGCTGTCCTCGTTCAACCAGTAGAACGGTTCCGTGTACTGTTCCGAAACGCCGTCGAGTGCTGTTTGTGCCATTTTAGAACATGTCCTCCGCGGTAACGCTCTGCGTGTGCTTGTTGTACGTGGTCGACCGCTTGCTGAAGAAGTCGTTATCCTTCGTCATCATGATGTCCTCGTCGAACCAGCGCGTCTCTTCGAGCAGGTCGTCGTCCGGCTCGAATATCGGGTCCACGCCGACGTTTTCCAGGCTCCGATTGAACCGGTCTCGCAGGAACGCGTCGACGTGGGGGCGGGGGAGGAACTCCAGTTCCCCGTCCTCGAATATCCAGTCCAGGATCTCCGTCTCCGCCTCGTAGGCCTGCCGGCAGGCCGCTTGGACCTCGTCCTCGAAATCGTCGTCGAAGAGGTCCGGATTCTCCGCTCTGATCGTCTCTACCAGTTCGACCCCGAACAGCCCGTGAATCTGCTCCTCCTTGCTGGTCGCTTCGACGGCGTTCGCTATCCCCGTGAACTTCTTTTCGTGCTTGTCGAAGCTCGTCATGATGAGGAACTGGCTGAACAGCGATACGTGCTCGACGAACGCGCTGAACAGCAGGATGCTCATCACGTACTCCCGTTCGTCGTCGCTCTCGCTTCTGTCCAGGTACTCGTCGAGGTACTCGATCCGCTTTTTCATCGCCGGCTCCTCCGTCACCTGCTCGAAGTCGTCCGTGATTCCCAAGACGTCGAGGAGGTGACTGTAGGCGTCCATGTGGCGCACCTCGCTTTCCGCGAAGGTCATGCCCACGTTCCCGACCTCGGCTTTGGGCATCTCC
>NZ_SGXV01000147.1:0-916 GCF_005435055.1 Halorubrum sp. SS7 | reverse complement strand
CCTCAGCGGCGGTCACTCCCGCCCGGTTCTCGGCGAGCGACTCGAGATACGCTTCACACGTCGCGGAGTACATCCCGTCGATCCGCAAGAACGTCCGGGAGTCATCCGAGTCGGGCAGACCGTGTCCGTCCGGTGTCCGCTCGGGTGTGGACCGGTCGACGTCGGGCGGGTCGGCAACTCCGAGCGTCGCATACACGTCGTGACACCCGCTCGAGCAGAACGCGCGCTCACCGGGTGCTTCAAAAGAGGACGACTGAATCGATCGACCGCACAAGGAACACTCGTTGCTCATACTGCGACGGGCGCGACTCGTTTCCTCAGTCGGACAGCGCGCAGACCCGAGCGAGCATCACGGCACATGCTTCTTTCATACAGTAGTAGTGAAATTGTAATGAGACGGTTGATCGTACCCACGTACGAGGCTCACGTTTATGTGACCATCGCTCTCTATCGAACGGCACTCCGTCCGGAGATCGATGCGAAATCAACGGGTCATATATCCGATCTCGTCGTGCGCCTGGGAGCGTGCGACCACGTCTCGTCTCGACTGCTCGTCCCGGGTTTCGTCCGTCGCACCGCTCGCAACGGCGTATTCACGACGAGTGGAACGAACGGGCCCCGTGGTCGTCCTGCCACGCAAACGCGTGGAGACGGCGGGTTTCGACGCGCCGGAGCCGGCGACCGTCGTCACTTTCGCCCGTCGTGAGCGTCCACGCCGCACCGTCACATACCCACTCGTACTAGGCTACTACATGTAACTGTGAGCGAACTCGAAATCGACGCCGACACCACGGCCGTCCCGATCGCCGGTCCGCAGATCGACGTCCCGAAGCCCGAGAGCGAGGCGTGAGACGAGGTCGGCGAGACCGTCGTGGAGAACGCCGTCGTCGACGAGTTTCGTCGGATCCGCGACGCC
>NZ_SGXV01000146.1:0-916 GCF_005435055.1 Halorubrum sp. SS7 | reverse complement strand
CGCGTTCCGGCTCTCTCGCGACGGTCGCTTCGTCGCCGCACAGGAACTCTTCGACCTCGGTCTAGAGCGGTTGGAATCGAGCGAGTACGAACGGCATGACCCGCCGCTCGAAGAGCCCTTCCTGAAGGTACTCCGAGACTACACACGCAAGGCCCCAAATGAACAGGGCGGATCGGCGTACCAGGCACTCTGTTACGGGTACGTCAAAGCGGAGTGGCCGCACTTGTCTCTCCGCGTGAGTAAGGTCCGAACCGGCTCCTCGCGTCAACAGCGGTACGGCGACATTGACGGGTACCACGGTCCCGACCTCATGATCTCGGTCGAGGTCAAGGACCGCGTTATCGATGAATCGAACGTCAGTGCCGAACTCGGCACGATGATGAAGGTCGCACAGAACACGACCGCCATCGCCATCGCGATCTGTACAGAGGTGAGTCCGGAAGCCCGCGAAACGCTCGAAGAAGCAGATGTCCGGGTTCTGGATGACGAGGACATCAGCCGACAGCTTCGATTCTGGGACTACCACAAGCAGAACCGGGCGCTTCACGGGATGGTTCACTTCTTCGCCAACATCGAGGAGAATCCCGACGGCGTTCAGCGACTCTTACGGTTCGTTGCGAGCATCGACCCGGACAACCGCGTCCTCGACCATCTCGCTGACTCGGACGTACAGATGGGGCTCGACGAAACATGAAGCGGCCAGAGGTCCGAGAGCGCTTCGTCAACCGCGACGCGGAACTCCCCTATGGACTCGAAGTCTCGCAGGTCGTAAGCGCGATCGAGAGCTTCTACGAGTACTGGCACGAGGTGAATGAGTGGCACCTCGAACAAGGGTACGGACGGTTCCACGAGCAGTTCCGAGCGAACAACGCGATTGGTGGCTTCGTCAGTCACCGACTAACCACTCGTTTTGCGG
>NZ_SGXV01000145.1:0-917 GCF_005435055.1 Halorubrum sp. SS7 | reverse complement strand
ATGTCGAGTACGCCGACCGGGAGCCGCGCGGGACGCGGGTGACGGTGTCGATTCCGGTCGTAGACGATTTATAAAGCGTGTGCCTCGCCGTACGCCTGTGCCTTCAGGCGATCGTAGCGCTCTCGCGAGTCGAGCACCCACTTGTACTCGAACCCGGGCGGCGGGTTGCCCATCCAGTCGAGGAACGAGCGGGTCTCTTCGACTCCAAAGCGGATCGTTTCGCGGTTGTACGTTGGAGAGAGATCGACCTCCTCAAACAGATTCAAAAGGAATTCCTGACGCTCGTCTCGGTTCCGTATCCGTATCGCGGCTCTAGGCTCACCGTTCTCTTGAACGTCGAGACACCCGTCACAGACGTACCACATCTTCGCGATCCGTGGCGTGAGCGATAGGCTCTCTGGGAACCGCTTCTCGCCGGATCGGTACCATTGACGAAGTGACCGCATGAACGGGTGGGAGCGCGATATGACGGTGTACATATCGTGATAGTTCTCAGCCCTCGCATTTGGGCTGAACCCCGATTCACGGTTATTCTGCGCCAGTTCCGCTGCCGTCTTTTTAAGCGAGACACCGGTACTCAATATCCCTATCTCGTGGTCGAACCACTCCAAGAATTGCTTGTTAACCATCGGGAGACGGAACAGGCCGTGAGAACCGTCGTTCGTCTTCGGGACGGATCCGTCACCCATGAGACAGCCGATGAGGATCTCGCGAAGGTACGTGGGAATCTCGGGGTAGTAACAGCTTCCGCGTGCCCAGTGACTACCGACCCGCTTGAACGACTTTCCGCATCCTAGACACGTTTCCCTCGGCAATTTACTCGCTCTGAATGCGGGGGGCTAGCATATACGTTGCGTTCCCCAGCCCCTCCGCGAAGCCGTAGTGGAGCTTGACGGGGAACTCCTCGCCGAGCTCGA
>NZ_SGXV01000144.1:228-918 GCF_005435055.1 Halorubrum sp. SS7 | reverse complement strand
CCAGAGGCCTTATCGATCGCCGTCTCACGGGACGACATCGGTCGCGTCACAGGATGCGTCGGTCGTCCGCGCTACGTTTCGAACGCGGTCGCGCGGCGTCGGCCTACGCGTCCAGCTCGTCGAGCTTCTGGCGGATCTCTTCGAGCTTGAAGTACGACGCGACCGCGAGGATGGTCGTGGGCCAGAGCCCGACGAACTGTCCGCGCTGTTTGTCTCCGCGGACGTAGTAGAAGTACAGGGCGAGCGCGACGGAGCCGATCGACGCGATCACGGCGGTTCCCAGTCCGTTCGCGTCGATATCGTCTACGACCTCGGTCGGAACGTCGTCTGAATCAACCATATATTCAGGTGGTTCTATAACCGTAAAGAGGTTTCCCCGGACCGGCTCAGCCGTTCGGACTCGACCCCTCCTGAGTCGGCCCTTCCGACGCGCTCCCCGGGTCGGAGTCGCGTTCCCGCGGCCCGGTCCGTCGGGTCTTCTTCCAAGTCGAGTAGACCTCCGCGAACGCCAAGGCGCTGAGCAGCACCCCGGCGCAGATCATCATCGTGTCCGCGTCGATGGACGCCATGTGTTACCGTACATCCTCGACAGGTAAATGCTCCACCGGCGATGCGCGTGGCTGACGCCCGGTCGGCGACGAGCCGCCGCCGACCGGTGCGCGGCCGCCGACAGAGGGAGAGGGCACGGCG
>NZ_SGXV01000144.1:0-218 GCF_005435055.1 Halorubrum sp. SS7 | reverse complement strand
CCGGTGGCAATCAGCTCCTTCCCCTCAGGCCTCTTCACCAGCTACTTCGCGAAGTGAGGCGAGGAGAGAGACGCGCTCGATCGATCGTGGTCGCGCTCAAGTGCTTCGGGAACAAAATGACCGCATGACCGGTGACCCGGAGCGCATCGCGGGCGTCGAAGATGTTGACTGTACGGGCCGGCAGGCATTCGTGACCGGCTCGACGAGCGGGATCGGTC
>NZ_SGXV01000143.1:0-890 GCF_005435055.1 Halorubrum sp. SS7 | reverse complement strand
GGTCGCGGTCGAGGCGGTCGCTCAGTTCGCTGGTCGTCGCTCCCGTGACCTCGACGACGGCGTCGTAGGTGCGAACGTCCTGTTCGCCGAGGTCGAACACCGTCTGGAACACCTCCTCGCGTGTGGGATTTTTCACCGAAAGCGCGCTCTCGTCGGCTCTCGTTCCCCGGTGGCTGCCTCCGCGCTCGGCCCGCGCATCCGACGAGACGTCCGTCGACAAGTCCGTTCGACTACTCATCGTCCGGCACCTCCCCGCCGGCGCGACCCGGAAGACGCGGGCCGGTCGGCTTCTGCGTCCCCTCGACTCCGTCGACGGACAGGTGTTCCCGACCCCACCTGAGCATCGGATCGAGGACCGCCTCTAATTCTCGCCCCTGCTGAGTTAGCGTGTACTTGACTCGGACCGGCTTTTCGCTCACCACCTCGCGGTCGACGAGCCCCTCCGCTTCGAGCGTCGAGAGGCTGTCCGAGAGCATCTTGTTCGACACGTCGTCGATGGCCGCGCCGAGTTCGCTGAACGTGTGCTCTCCGTTCAGTAACTGCGTGAGGATGATCGGGTGCCACTTGTGGCCCAGCACGTCTGCGACCTCGATGAGGAGGCGCTGCGTGCGCTCGTGCGAGCCGTCGAGTCGGGACAGCGGGATCGGTTCGGTGCTCATACACTATGCGTCACGCGCCGCCGGTATGATCACCCACGCTACGTGTCTCGGGCGAGAGATACCGAGACACGTAGGTACCCGGTTCGGTCCGCGGCCCTCACTCGTCGTCGACGAACGACGAGACGAGCGCGTGCTCCGCCGCCCGGAGGTGTTGATGGAGCGTCGCCGAGGCGATATCGAGGCTCTCGGCGATCTCCTCGGCAGTGTGGTCGCGAGGCCAGTCGTAGTACC
>NZ_SGXV01000142.1:0-922 GCF_005435055.1 Halorubrum sp. SS7 | reverse complement strand
TCTAGCGCCCGGTGTATCCATCCGTTCCAGCATCGCGGGCTCACGCCGCGCGAGGGGGCGCGCTTACAGACGTTCCCCGACTGGTACCGCTTCGATGGCGGCCTCGTCTCGGTCCGGAAACAGATCGGGAACGCGGTGCCGCCGTACCTCGCGGAGTCCGTCGGCTACTACCTCAAGCAGAGCGTCTACAGCCAGACGCTGACCGACGAGGAGCGAGAGCGCATCTACAAGCTCCGCTGTGGTGGGATGGACCTCGCCGAGTTCGAGGAGGAGAAGTCGGATATCGGCGGCCACGCGCAGCAGGTCACGCTTGACTTCGCTGACTAATAGGAGTCGAATAGTTTTCTGGCAGATTCCAAAAACAACCTCGGAAGCGCCATCGGAATCAGTCCCAGTAGGGAACGTCTAGCGTGAATTTTCCTCTACTTAGTTTCTCGTTTTCCAATGCCAACTTTTCTAAGCGTGTCTGTTGACCGGACAGTATACGCAGATGAGTAGATGGAGCGACGATCGTGCCGACCACGACGATGAAGCGATAGAGATGTTTTTACAGAGCCATTTCCCGGCCACCTATTTCGGGAATCAATCGGATCTGTCGGCATCCGACGGCTTTGGCGATGGGATCTCAGACGCTGAGCGCAATGTGATTGATGCGCTCGTTTCTGAGGCGGGGACGCAGTTCGCATCTTCGAAAGGGACGCTAGGGCTCGCGATCGACTTTGTTGTCCTCGCCGAAGAACTGGCAAAGTACGACGACTGGCTGGCCGGTTTTAACCCTGACATCACTGTCGACGACATCCTCGACCGCTACGAGAGCACGGCGAAGTCGTCGCTGACACTGAAACGCGGTGACACTCGGGAAGGGATCCGAGCGTTCCACAACGAGCTGATCGAACTGTTCCGGGAGGACCTGAACCGAACC
>NZ_SGXV01000141.1:0-945 GCF_005435055.1 Halorubrum sp. SS7 | reverse complement strand
CCCGCTCCCGCGAACAGATCGACGTAGGTCAGGTCCTGCTGACTCATCTATCGGAAAGTGCCGCTCAACTGTATTTAATCGTTGGTACTGGGAAAATCGTTAGGGAGACGGCTCGTCCGGGTGACGCTCGTCACGGAGCCGGATCTTCCTGAGCAAATTTCATATCGTGGGGCGCTGAAGTCGACGTATGAGCGGTGACCTCGTTGAGCTCCCGATCGAAGTGGATGTCACACCGGAACGGTACGGGACACTTCGATCGGTGAATGTCGTGTCTGGAGACGATATTCCGCCGGCGTTGGATTCGCAGGAGTGGCGGCTCGAAGAGCTCTCCGTGGAGTCGCACGTCCGGGATCAGATCGATGTTAGAGCGATTGATGAAACAACGAACGTCGGTGTACTTCGAGTTGATACTAATACGCTAGAGTGGGAGTTCCTCGAAAATAAACGCTGACCCTTGTATAGATCTATAACTCACATTCGGGTGGCGTCCCCGTTCGAGGCCTCACTGTCCGTCGGGTTCTGTGCCTCGACGGCATCATTGTCGTCATCAATGTAGGTCCAATTCTCGGTGTCGAGTCGGCCGTCGAGATACGCCTCACCGTCGTCAGTGATCATGTAGACACCGTTTCCGAGATCTTTGACGAGACCCTCTTCAGCTAGCTTCTTACATCGTCGGTGGACCTGAACACGTGAATATCGAATCGGTCCCTCCCTCTTCATTTTCGTTGGAGAACCAGATTCGTGTTCAGAGAGATACTCCAAAATCCGATCGTCAGCAGCAGACATCCACTCTCCCGCATATCTCATATAATACACTGGCGCACCCATATTTAATATAAGACCGTATAGTGTTTTCAATCACTTTCCGTACATTCAAGTAACGAGAGAATTCATATGTAGCCACAGAACCCAAGTGACGAGCCCTCGGCGAGTGACAAAATGTAG
>NZ_SGXV01000140.1:711-949 GCF_005435055.1 Halorubrum sp. SS7 | reverse complement strand
GACGTTCATCGCGCTCTCCGCACTGGAGTCGGGAACGGCCAGAGACGTGAGTCGCGTGTCGGCGGTCCCGCGGACGCGAGTGTACGACGCGATAGACGAGCTCCGCGACAGGGGACTCGTCGATGTCCTTCAATCGTCGCCGAAACGGTTTCGTGCGATCTCGGCCGAGACCACGAGTCGGACGCTCGAACACGAGCTCCGACACCGGGTCGACGTCCTCCGGACCGCGCTGAGCGAG
>NZ_SGXV01000140.1:234-701 GCF_005435055.1 Halorubrum sp. SS7 | reverse complement strand
ACCGAACAACGGGGCGTCTGGACGGTCGACGGACAGCGGGCCGTCTCGGAGCGAACCCTCGAGTTCTTCGCGGACGTGGACGAGGAGATCGTCTACATGACCGTCGAGGACCTCCTCAACGACGAACTGATCGACGGCGCATCAGAGACGACATCCTCGGGGCGACGATGTTCGAGTCCCTGTGGGTCTGGTCGGACACGTCGGCGGGACGGCTGCTGATGATCGACGGCCGGAAGACGCTCGTCAGCGCCCTCGTTACCGGACCGGACGCGTCCTCGTCCGACCCGCGGTCGGAGACGGCCATCTGGGGACAAGGGGAAACGAACAGTCTGTCGGTCGTGCTGAAGGCGATATTCACCCGGCGGTTAGAGAGCGAGGACGCGGACTGACCGCCGACCCCTGCGCTGCGTTTCGGGGGCGATCCGGCGTCCTCCGCGGGGGGCGCGTCCGACACCGCCTCGACGCGT
>NZ_SGXV01000140.1:0-224 GCF_005435055.1 Halorubrum sp. SS7 | reverse complement strand
ATACCGGATCGCGTCCTCGGCCCGGTCGCGGTCCGGCCGCGACGAGACCGAGGGCGGCGTCGAAACGACTGTCACATGTTCCCGCGCCTCTCGCCGGGAACGGGACTCAACTGTCGACGTGGTCACGGAAATTAGATTTCTGATTAATCGAGTCACTATTTCGTTCCGACTCGCCGCGTGCGATCGACGACGCGAAAGATGGACAAACTTTTGATTATGAACAT
>NZ_SGXV01000139.1:0-949 GCF_005435055.1 Halorubrum sp. SS7 | reverse complement strand
GATCCCCTCAGCGGTGCCGAGCTCCTCGGCTTCGAACCACTCGGAGACGTGCTGGATCCCGATTACGAACGTGATCCCCGCCGTGGCCACGATCAGCCGCGCGGCGAAGAACGTCGCGTACGACTCGGCGAACGCGCTCCAGATCGAGAAGACCCCGACGTACGCCAGCACGATGGCGAAGATCGTCGGCGCCCCGAACCGGTCCGAGAGCCACCCCGTGAGGACCCGTCCGAACGGCGCCAGCCAGATCGCCGCGCTCGCCAAGACCCCGATCTCGGCCAGCGACAGCCCGAACTCCTCGGCCCTCGGCCCCGTGAACGGCGCGAACGAGAACCAGATTAAAAAGGAGAAGTTGAACCCGACCGTCGCGAGCAGCAGCGTCCGGTACTTCGTCATCTCGATCGGGCTGTTCACGCGCACCACCCCTCGCCGGTCGGCGCCCGCCCGTGCGGATCGCCCTCGCTGACTGTCGGTTTCTCATCCGTCTGCGCCTCGACGCATTCGAACGTACGGTAATTCACGTTGAAAGGGCATGAACCCGACGTTAATAAGATAACTGATGGACATATGTACGTCGATAGTTGATAGAATGAGTAATAGCAAACTCCCACGCTTCGAGCCCATTTTATTCTTTATTTTAGAAAGAGAATTTTTCTTAGTGAGAAATAAGCGCCGTCAAAAGCCATGATTTAAATTTATTTACCGTATGATCGTTCATTACATGGACAGAATAGCGAGAACGGCGGAGCGCGTCTCCGGCAACGAGGCGCGTACTACCGGAACGGCGCGCCCGGAGATCACTCGGAGGCGACCGGTTCGGGGTCCCGGCGCCCGCGTCGCTCCGGCGCCGCGATCCGCACCGCGCACTGCTTGAGATTCGGTTCGGCGGAGTCCGGGTCGACCGCTGACAGCGTGAGTTCGTTGATCGCCCCGTTGTGGATCGGCAGCC
>NZ_SGXV01000138.1:0-952 GCF_005435055.1 Halorubrum sp. SS7 | reverse complement strand
GAAGGACATACATTCCGGTTGATCCTGCCGGAGGCCATTGCTATTGGGATCCGATTTAGCCATGCTAGTCGCACGAGTTCAGACTCGTGGCGAATAGCTCAGTAACACGTGGCCAAACTACCCTTCGGAACACAATACCCTCGGGAAACTGAGGCTAATAGTGTATACCATACCACCACTGGAATGAGTGGTATGCCAAACGCTCCGGCGCCGAAGGATGTGGCTGCGGCCGATTAGGTAGACGGTGGGGTAACGGCCCACCGTGCCAATAATCGGTACGGGTCATGAGAGTGAGAACCCGGAGACGGAATCTGAGACAAGATTCCGGGCCCTACGGGGCGCAGCAGGCGCGAAACCTTTACACTGCACGACAGTGCGATAGGGGGATCCCAAGTGCACAGGCATAGCGCCTGTGCTTTTCGGCACCCTAAGGCGGTGCCAGAATAAGGGCTGGGCAAGACCGGTGCCAGCCGCCGCGGTAATACCGGCAGCCCAAGTGATGGCCGATCTTATTGGGCCTAAAGCGTCCGTAGCTGGCCGCGCAAGTCCATCGGGAAATCCACCTGCTCAACAGGTGGGCGCCCGGTAGAAACTGCGTGGCTTGGGACCGGAAGGCGCGACGGGTACGTCCGGGGTAGGAGTGAAATCCCGTAATCCTGGACGGACCGCCGATGGCGAAAGCACGTCGCGAGAACGGATCCGACAGTGAGGGACGAAAGCCAGGGTCTCGAACCGGATTAGATACCCGGGTAGTCCTGGCCGTAAACAATGTCTGCTAGGTGTGGCTCCCACTACGAGTGGGTGCTGTGCCGTAGGGAAGCCGCTAAGCAGACCGCCTGGGAAGTACGTCCGCAAGGATGAAACTTAAAGGAATTGGCGGGGGAGCACTACAACCGGAGGAGCCTGCGGTTTAATTGGACTCAACGCCGGACATCTCACCAGCATCGACTGT
>NZ_SGXV01000013.1:0-83122 GCF_005435055.1 Halorubrum sp. SS7 | reverse complement strand
GGCGCGTGCCTGCGAGCGGCCGCCACCGGCGGCCGCGAGGAGCACGCGCGAGGGAGTCGCTGGCGGCGGTCGCCGCCAGCGACGAGGCTGGGGAGGCGTGAGGCGCTGTGCGGCGCAGTGCGGGGGGGACTCAAAGGGGCAGCCGCGAGGCCGCCGCACACTCGCTGTGCTCCTCGCTCGTTCGCTTCGCTCACTCACTGCGGTGCTTGCGTCGTCTGCGACGGCCTCGCGGCTGGGGATTTGGAGGTTTCGCCGTCGTCACGGAGTCAGCCCGTTAAACGAAGTCGACCGCGTCTCAGTACCCGTCCGTCCCCCAGCGCAGGTCGTCGTAGGTCGCCTGCTGGTCGCTGCCGAGCCGCTCCTCGAACTTCCGGCGGAGCGCCGCCTTCTCGGTGGCCGAGATCCGGGCCAGCTCGTCGGCCTTCGCGACCGGCTCCGGCGGGCCGCGCGTCGCCGCCACCTCCGCGATCACTTGCCGGGTGAGCCGCTCGCGCGTCGACTCGTCGCGCGTGAACGCGTACGGCGCCTCCAGCTTGTACGTCACGTCGGTCCGGGGGTCGTAGACGACCATGAACGTCGGCTCGTACAGCGCCGGGTCGAGCTCGCGCTTGACGCCGAGCGCGTCGCCGTCGGCGGCCATCGGCGCGTCCGCGCCGCCGCGGCTGCGGAACCACGTGGTGAAGGTGAGGTCGTCGTCGAGGCGGGCGCCGCGGTCCGCGCCGCGGCCGCCGGCGTCGTCGCCGCCCCCGACGCCGGTCGCGTCCGGCTCGCGCCGCTCCAGCAGGCGGGTGAACAGCGCGGTGTCGTCGGGCCACGGGGACTCCACGCCGGCGCTCACGAGCGCCCGGACCGCCGTACCGCTCGCGGGGTTCTTGACGAAGCCGGCCAGCGGCACGTCCCGCTCGACGAACCGCTCGACGAGGCGGACGTACTTCTCGACCACCGCCCGGGGCTTCGCCTCGCGGGCGAGCGCGCCCAGTTCCGGGTCGCGGTCGGCCCAGGTGAACAGCTCCTTCGGGTAGACGGGGCCGTCGAGGACGAGGAGCTCGTCGACCTCGTCGGCGTGGTCGAGCGCGTGGGTCCCCTCGGCGAGGTACAGGGCCAGCGCGTGGACGACCCGCTCCGCGTAGCGGTTCACCCGCGGGACGTGGAACACGCGCTGGCGGGTGTGGCCCTCGTCGCGGCGGGTCCACTCGCTGTCGAAGCCGGCGGTCGAGTCGCCGGCGTGGACGGTGGCGACGATGGTGCGGTCGCGGTGGAGGTCCAGGTCCGTCGGCGAACTCGCCATCGCCGCGTGCGCCACGTCGACGACGAGCCCGTTCTTGAACGTCGTGGGGTTGATCGTCCCCGAGTCGAGGCCGTGGACCGTCTCGAACGGGCGCGCCGCGAGCGCCACGTCGTCGATGGCGGCGCGCCGGCGCTCGTGGTCGCCGAGGGCCTCGACGACGACCCGGCCGTCGGCGCGGAGCTCCGGGAGCCACTCGCGCCACACGCGCTCCGCGAGGTCGTCGTGGTCCGTCGCGTCCACGTCGCCGCCGATGCCGTACGCGAGCTGGGCGATGTTCTCGACGTGGATCGGATCGAGCGTCACGGGCGTACGGCGGACCGGACCGATATAAAAACCGTCGGCCGCGCCGCCGACGGCGTCGCCCGACCGAGGGCGATGAGCAGACCGGGGCGACGCCGCCCCGTCCGCGAACACGTTCGACTATCGCCGAAGAAGAAGCAAGGGCGGCCGGTAGCTGATGTCAACTCGATTTTACCCATCCGCCTTAATTTCCGGCTTTTCAGAGCCTAAACGACGATATCAGCGATAATAGTTGGAGGCGTTATCCTTTTATGATATACGACAACCAACGGTTATGGCAGAGACTGCGACGGGAGTCGACGCGGGGGGATCGGGCGGGCTGACGGAGAAGGTGCGCGAGGTGCTCCGGTACGTACCGGACGGCACCTCGATGCCGACGGAGATGTGGGCGCCGCGGCATCGCAACATCCTGATCGCGACGCTGGTCCAGGTGCCGTTCCTGATCGCGCTCGGGCTCTACGAGGGGACGGAGTCGTTCACCGGCGCGCAGATCCCGGCGACGCCGCTGTGGATGCTCGGCGGGTTCGTCGCCGTCATCGTCGGTACCGCCGGGCTCGCGGCCTGGTCGGGGCTCGGCCGCCGCCAGCGGACGGTGCTCACGGCGTTCAGCCTGATGACCGTCTCGATGGCGATGGTGAAGCTGTCGGGCGGGTACATCGAGGCGCACTTCAGCTTCTTCGTGTTCATCGGCGTGCTCGCGCTGTACGAGGACTGGCTCCCGTTCGCCGTCGGCGTCGGCTACGTGGCGATCGGCCACGGCGCGTTCAGCCTCATCGATTCGAGCCTCGTCTACAACCACGCCGCAGCGGTCGAGAACCCGATCATCTGGGGCGTCATTCACGCGATCTTCGTCCTCGGGCTCTCCGGCGCGCTGATGGTCAACTGGTACTCGATCGAGAAGTCGCGCGAGGCGGCCCAACAGCAGCTCAAACTGGCGGAACAGAAGCAGTCCGAGATCCAGGACGTCGAGGCCGCGAAGGCCGAGGTCGAGGAGCGCCGCGAGGAGGTCGAGCGCCTGAACAGCCACCTGGAGACGAAGGCCGACGCCTACAGCGCCGCGATGGACCGGGCGGCCGACGGCGACCTGACCGTCCGGCTCGACGCGGAGAGCGAGAGCGAGGCGATGGCCCAGATCGGCGAGGCGTTCAACGGGATGATGGACGACATCGACGACGCGATGGGCGAGGTCCGCTCGTTCGCCCAGGAGGTCTCGACCGCGAGCGCGAACACGGTCGACGGCGTCGAGACCGCGGCCGACCGGAGCGAGGCCGTCAGCCAGTCGGTCTCCGAGATCGCCGAGGGCGCCGACGAGCAGCGCGAGATGCTCCGGCAGGTGTCCGACGAGATGAACGACCTCTCGGCGACCATCGAGGAGGTCGCCTCCTCGACCGAGACCGTCGTTGACGTCGCCGAGCAGACGGCCGACATCGCCGACGACGGCGAGGAGACCGCCGAGGCCGCCATCGAGCGCGTCGAGGAGTCCCGCGAGGCGCTTGACAACGCGGCCGACACCGTCCAGCAGCTCGACGAGCGGATGGAGGACATCGGCGAGATCGTCGACCTCATCGGCGACATCGCCGAGCAGACGAACCTGCTCGCCCTGAACGCGAACATCGAGGCGGCCCGCGCCGGCGGGGGCGGCGGCGGGAGCGACGGCTTCGCGGTCGTCGCCGACGAGGTGAAACAGCTCGCCGAGGAGACCCAGGACGCGGCCACGGAGATCGAGGAGCTGATCGGCGCCACGCAGTCGCAGACCGAGGGGACCGTCGAGGCGGTCCGGAGCGCCGAGGAGAACATCGCCGCCGGCGCCGACGCCGTCGACGACGCCGCGGACGCGTTCGCGCGGGTGTCTGACAACGCCGCGGAGGCCGGCGAGGGGATCCGCGAGATCAGCCGCGCCACCGACGACCAGGCCGCCAGCACGGAGGAGACCGTCTCGATGGCCGAGGAAGTCGCCGACATCAGCCAGTCGACGGCCGACGAGGCCGACGCGGTCGCCGAGGCCGCGGACGAGCAGCTGAGCGCGATGAGCGAGGCGACGACCGAGGCGGGGTCGCTCGCGGAGCAGGCCGAGCGGCTCGGTGCGCTCGTCCGCGAGTTCGACGTCTCCGGCGAGGGGGCCGACCCCGGCGCCGCGCCCGGCCCGAACGTCGCGGTCGGCGACGGCGGACAGCCCGAGTAGCGACCCCCGAGACGGGTTCCCCCGCCCGTCGACGACGACTTCTTACACGGCGCCGGTCACTCGGCGTCGGACCCCGTACGGAGCGCTTCGAGGACCGCGAGCGCCCGCTTCACCGCCGCGCCGTCCTCGACGAACACCAGCGTCCGCGGCGGGCGGACCGCCTTCGGTCGGACCCGGAGGCCCGCCGCCGCCGCGGCGTCGGCGACCGCGTCCGGGGCCGCGAGCGCCTCGATCCGCGCGCGGTCCGGCTGGACGTACACCTCGGCGACGGGGTCGCCGGCCTCGCGGGCGATCCGGTACGCCAGCGCGCCGTCCGGCGTCGGCTCGACGTCGCGGTCGGCGTCGGCGACCGTCAGCCCGCGGAGCCCGCTCTCGTTGCCGGTCACCTCGGAGGCGAGCAGCTGCGCGATCCGGACGCCGTCGTCGAGGCGGTCGGCGACCATCTCACGCGACCTCCGGGTCGTCGGCGTCGGTTGAGTCCGCGGCCCCGTCGTCGTCCGCGTCGGCGGCGAGCTCCTCGCGCACGTCGGCCGCGAGCCGGTCGACCGCGGCGCCCTGCTCGCGGGCGTAGAGGACCGCCGCGGCCTCGATGGTGACCGCGAGCGCCCGCTGGCGCTCGTTGATCGCGGCGACCGCGCGCTGCTTCTCGACGCCGGCGGCGACGATGGCGTCGAGCGCGCTCTCGAAGGTGGACTGCTCGCGGAGGACCGACTCGTCGGGGACGAACCCCTCCGGGACCGTCACCTCCGCCGGGTCGAACTGCGGGACGAGGTCGCCGTCCTCGGAGGCTAACAGCCCGCGCCCGACGGCGACGTCGACGAGCCGCTTCGCCTGGTCGGGCGAGAACCACTCCCGCTCCAAGGACAGCGCGACGACGAACTCCCCCTGGCCGAGGCGGTCCTGGGCCCGGGTCTTGAACGGGGCGGCGACGGCGACCTCCAGGCTCATGTGAGACGGACGGCGCGGCGGCCGCGTAAACGTGTCGAACGCGGGGCCGATCGGACGCGCGTCACCGCGTCGCACCCGGGCCGCCGCCGTCAACCCGACGGCCGACGGCGAGCGCGACCGCCGCGCCGGCGAGCACAAGCGCGCCAGCCGCCGCGAACGCGAGCCCGTACCCCATCGCGGCGAGCCAGCCGCCGAGGACGCTCCCGATCCCGCCCGCCAGCGCGCCGAGCGCCGCGTACGCGCCGAGCGCCTCGCCGCGGATCGCCGCCGGCGCGAGGCGCGTGACGATGACGCCGGCGGTGACCGCGATCACCGCCCAGGTGAGCCCGACGGCGGCGAACGCGACCCCGACCGCGACGAAGCCGAGCGCGCTGGCGCCGAGCGCCGCGCCGGCGACCGCGACCAGCGGGAGCAGGACCCCCCGGGCGACCAGCCCGCCCACCTGGAGCCGCACGGCGTTCCCGTCGGCCGCGAGGCGGCCGGCGGCGCCGAACGCGACCGCGGCGGCGACGCTGTTCACCAGGTACAGTGCGAACGTCCCGCCGGAGCCGAACCCGGTCTCGGTGAGGAACGCCGGCAGGGGCGCGAAGAAGGCCGAGAAGCCGGTGAGGAACAGGAGCGCAGCGAGGAAGTACGCGGCGAGCGCGGGGGTGAAGCGCGCGGCGACGCGGCGGGGGTCGAGCCCCCGGAAGTCGGTCCGCGCGAGCGCCCCGGGCAGCGTCGCGCCGCGGACGGCGAACCGGTCGGCGCTGCGGAGCGCGCGGCGCACGCGGCTCCCCGAGGGCAGGTCGACCGTACCCTCGGCCCCCGCCCGCGGCGGGTCCGCGGGGAGCGACCGCGCGGCGGCGACACAGGAGAGCCCGGCGGCGGCCGCGAGCGGCGCGAACAGCGTTCGGGTGGCGGCGGCCGGGGAGGCGACGGCGGCCCCGCCGACCGTCCACGCGGTCCCGAGGAGCAGCCCGAGCGCCCAGCCGATCCCCTGGTACCGGTTGAGATCGGCGATTCGGTCGCTCCAGGCCGACTCGGGGGCGTCGGCGACGACGAGCAGCGTCACCACGGGCGTCGCGGCCGCGAAGGCGAACCAGACGACGGCGTTGGCCGCGATCACGGCGGCGATCCGCTCCGTGAGCGGGACGACCGCGACGGCGAGCGTCGCGCCGACGAGCGCGACGAGGACGAGCCCGCGGCGGCGGCCGGTGCGGTCGGCGATGCGCCCAAACCACAGCGCCCCCGGGACGCCGACGACGGCGGCGACGGCCGCGAGGACGCCGAGGACGAACGGCCCGCCGCCGAGGTCGACGACGTACAGCGGGACGACGAGCGAGGCGCCCCCGAACGCGACGGAGGCGAGTCCCCACGCGTACAGCCACCGCTCTGACATGTGTCGAGTCGGTTGCCCCCGGGACAAAACGGATCCGGTTACGATCTCCAGTTCCGCGACCGCGCGACTCTCAGTCGTCGCCCCCGGTCGCCGCGGCGCTCTCGCCCGCCCCGTCGGCGTCGGCCCGAACCGGATTCACGTCGACCGTGAGGCCGGTCCCGGCCATGACGAACAGCACGAACGGCGAGAGGAACGCGAACAGGTAGTACGGCGCGTACTCTATGGTCGGGACGCCCGTGGCGCTCGCCATGAAGACGGCCCCGGCGTGCCACGGCATCAGCGCGCCGGTCGGCGTCCCGGCCGCCTCGACCGCGCGGGAGAGCTGGTCGGTGTCGAGGCCGAACTCGTCGTAGGTGTTCCGGAGCGTGACGCCCGGCAGGACGATGCTCATGTACTGTTGGGCCGTGAGGGCGTTGATGACGATGGCCGAGACGCCGGTCCCGGCGACGAGCGCGCCCGGACTCCGCACCGACGAGGTGAACGCGTGGGCGATCACCGCGAGGACGCCGGTGCGTTCCAGGATGCCGCCGAGCGACAGCGCGGCGACGACGACCGTGATCGTCCACGCGGAGCCGGTGAGCCCACCGGTCGCGAGGAGGTCGTTCACCGTCGCCGAGGCCGACTCCGGCGCGGTGCCGTACATGAACGTCTCCCAGGCGGCGACGAAGCCCGCTCCCTGAAGCAGGATCGTCGTGAACGCGCCGGCGAAGACGCCGGCGACGAGGGTCGGCAGCGCGGCGTAGCCGCGCAGCGCCAGCCCGAACGTGACGACGAGCGGGACGAAGGCGACGACGGTGATCGCGTACGTCTCGGTGAGACCGCCCTGGATCGCCGCGATTTCGCCGGCGGGAATGTCGCCGCTCGTGCGGAGACCGAGCGCCGCGAAGCCGAGGACCGCGAGGCCGAAGGCGATCGCGGTCCCGATCCGCATCCGGCGGATGTGCGCGTACAGGTCGGTGTTGGTGACGCCGGCGGCGAGGTTCGTCGTGTCGGAGAGCGGCGACTGCTTGTCGCCGGCGTACGCGCCCGAGAGGACGGCGCCGACCGTCATCGGCGCGGGGACGCCGAGCCCCGCCCCGATGCCGACGAATGCGACGCCGAGCGTCCCGACGGTGGTCCACGAGGAGCCGATCGCGAACGCGACGATGGCCGCGAGGACCGCGGCCGCCGGGAGGAACGTCGTCGGCGAGAGGACCTCCAGCCCGTAGTACATCATGCTGGGGATCGTGCCGGCGCTGACCCACGTGGCGATCAGCCCGTAGATGGTGAAGATGATCAGGATCGCTTGGAGGCCCATCAGGAGGCCGTTGGCGATGCCGTCGAACAGGTCGTCCCAGTCGTAGCCGAGCCAGAGGCCGAAGGCGCCGACGAAGGCGATACTCCAGATGAGCGGCGGGTGCGGGTCGAGGCCGAGGACGGCCGAGCCGATTCCGAGGAACGCCACGACGGCGAGGACCGGGACCAGCGCCGCCGCCAGGCTCGGGCGGCGGTCCGGGTCGAGGTCCTCGTACGACGTCGGCGTGAACGAGCGTGCCATGAGCGGTCGTATTTCTCTGAAGCATAAGTATGTCTCGAAATATGAGCGTCAAAGATAACGATCGTTCATCGCAGACGCGGTCCCTCGGCGCCGGCCGCTCCCGCTGTCCACAGACCCCGCGTCCGCCCGTGTGCCGCCGTGTCGCGGCGGTCCGCGAACGGACGCTCTTATACGCGTCGGCGGTGAAACGCGGGTAACAATGATATTTGAGGGCCTCCCGACGACTCCGCGCGCGGAGGAACTCGTCGACAAGGCGTTCTCGCGGGCGTCGCGGGCCGGGCGCGCGAAGCGCGGCCACGAGGCGCAGGAGTCGATGCTACGGACCGCCGGCAACGTGCTCTCCGACAACTTAGAGAACGTCGTCACCTCGTGGCCCGACTTCGGCTTCGACGTCGACCCGTTCTACTACGAGCTCGCCGACGCCATCGTCGACGTGGACCGCCTCCGCCAGGCGCTCTCGCAGGTGATGTGGGCCAGCCGCCAGATCGAGGACCTCCGCGACGAGTACACGACGAAGATCCGGAACTCCGACGTCGACACCGCGCGGAAACACCGGAAGCAGGCGTTCGCGCGCATGGCCGACGTGATGGACCAGATCGAAGACGACCTGCGCTACATCGGCGACTCGCGGGACCAGCTGAAGGTCCTCCCGGACGTCAGGCCCGACGAGCCCGCCATCGTCGTCGCCGGCTACCCGAACGTCGGGAAGTCCTCGTTCGTCAACCGCGTCACCCGCGCGTCGAACCAGATCGCGGAGTACCCGTTCACCACGAAGGGCGTCCAGATCGGCCACTTCGACCGGAACCACGTCCGGTACCAGATCGTCGACACGCCCGGCCTGCTCGACCGCCCCGAAGACGAGCGCAACGACATCGAGCGGCAGGCGGTGAGCGCCCTCGAACACCTCGCCGACGCCGTCGTCTTCGTCATCGACCCCTCCGGCGACTGCGGCTACCCGCTCGACGTCCAGCTCGAGCTCCGCGAGGAGGTCCGCGAGCTGTTCGGCGCCGACGTGCCGCTGCTCACGGTGGCGAACAAACACGACCGCTTCGAGGCGGTGAAGGCGGAGTCGGTCGACGCGACGATGAGCGTCACGGAAGACGAGAACGTCGAGGCCGTCCTCGACACCGCCGTCGAGGCGGTCGGCTTCGAGCCCGACCTCCCCACGCGCGACGGGGAGTAACCGAGCCGCGGTCGGAGAAAAAAGCGGTCGCCGCCGGTCAGGCCGGGACGGCCTCGTAGACGACGTTCACCGAGACGCGCACGGTCACGTCGCCAGTCTGGACGCTCGTGGACGCGCCCCCGGCGTCGCCGCCCGCGGCCGCGTAGCGCTCCGCGACGAACGGCGTCGAGCCGGACTGCGCCGTGGAGACGTCGTACACGCCGACCACTTCGAGGTCGCTCGCGTTCGCGAGGACGGCCGCGTCGTCGTCGGCGTTCGCCATCGCCGCCGTGATCGCCTCCTCGCGGAGCTCGCGCTCGCGCTCCTCGCTCAGGCCGAACCGGATCCGCTGGACCTGGTCGGCGCCGGCGTCGATGGCGACGTCGATGACCTCGCCGACGGCGTCGACGTCGCCGACTTCGATCGCGTACTGGTGGACCCCCTCGTAGCGCGTCCGGTTCGGGTCGTCCCGGGTCTCGTAGGCCTCCCGCACGTCGTACCGCTCCGTGCGGATCGCCTCCTCGTCGAGCCCCCAATCGGTCAGGGCCGCGCGGAGGTCGGCCTCGCCGGCCGCCAGCTCGTCGCGGACCGCCTCGGCGTCGCCGCCGGTCGCGGTGACCGCGACCCGGAGGGTGGCGCGGTCCGGGGCCGACGCCGCCTCGCCGGTGGCCGTCACTTCGATGCTCCGCTCCAGTTGCGCGTCGTCGCCGCCGGTCGGGGTGGCGGTGCCCGCGAACCCCGTACAGCCGGCCAGCGCGACGAGCGCAGCGATGCCGATGAGTGCCGTCAGTCGCCTGTCCATACGCGACCGTTCGCGCCCGGACGACGTATAAACCGCAGATAACGCAAAGAGCCGTTTTGCCTATCGGTCGTCGCGCTCGGCGTCCGCCTCCTCCGCGGCCTCCTCGTCCGCCTCGTCGTGGTCCGCGACGAACGTGTCGTCGAGGTGCGGCTGCTCGTCCTCCGGGCCGTCGTCTGCGGGCGCCCCGTCGTCGGCGGCAGACGCCGCGTCGGCGTCGGCGGACGCCCCGTCGGCGTCGGCGAGGGCGCCGTCCGCGTCGTCTTCGGGGGTCGCGTCCGCGTCGTCGCCGGCGTCCGCCTCGTGGTCCTCGATCGACCGCACGTCGGTCCCCGCCGACTGCTCCGGGTCGCGCTCGACCCCGGGAGACAGGTCGGTGGCCCGGCGACCGGAGCCGAACAGGCGCTCGCGCAGCGACCGGCTGCTCGGCCGCTCGGTGAGCAGCACCGAGGCCTCGACCTCGTGGATCACGTCGAGGTGGAGGGAGTTCGAGACGAGCCGCGAGAGCAGCCCCTTCTCCGTGGCGCCGATGATGACGAGCGTCTTGTCGGCGGCGGCCCGGCAGATCCCGCCTTCCACGTCGCCGCCGTCGTCGACGACGAGCTCGGCGTCGCCGAGCCCGTGTTCGTCGGCCCACGACGCGAGGAACGCCTCGCCGCGCGCCCTGTCGCCCGGGTCGTCAACGACGTGGAGCAGCGTCACCTCGGCGCCGGTCGTCTCGGCGAGCACCCGCGCCACCTCGGCGCTGAGCGCCGAGTCGGGCCCCCCGGAGGTCGGGATGAGGATCCGCGAGGTGTCCAGGTCGCGCTCGTTGAGGATGAGGAAGTCGCAGGGGAGCTGGTTGGTGAGCTCGTCGATCGGCCGCTCGGCGCGGGCGGCGCTCCACAGCTGGTCGTCGCCCCAGCCCATCAGCACGGCGTCGGGGCGGGTCCGGCGCGCCATGTTGAACATCTCCTCGAACGAGCGGTGCGAAACGACCGTCGAGGTCGACACGTCCACGTTGTAGTCGGCCGCGGTCGACCGGAGGTTCCCCATCCCCTCCGCGGAGACGTCCGCGATGCGACGCCCGGCGTCGCCGGAGGACAGCGACATGCGCTCGGGCGCCTGGACGACGTGGACGATGTGGACCACGCCGTCCTCGTGGCTGCTCGCGAGCCGCGCCGCGAGCTCGACGATGGGGCCGTCGGTCCGGGGGTTCGTGATCGGCACCATGATCCGGTAGCCCTCGCCCGCGAACAGCGTCGCCTCGGTGGCGTCCAGGATGGGGACGTACGAGCGCCCGGCCGCGCGACCGAACACCCACTCGGGAACGGTGAGGCGGCGGCTCATGCCCTCGAAGCGCGCCTCCTCGAGGCGCTCCTCGCTGGTCTGGAAGTAGTTGACGAGCGTGACCAGCACGACCCCGCCGATCGTGTTCCCGAGCAGCACAGGGAGAACGAACCCGACGAGCCCGGAGAGGAGGCTGATCTCGGCGCCGTACAGCGGGATGCCGTCCTCGAAGAACAGGAAGAGGACCTCGGTGAAGGAGACGACCACGTGGAAGAGGTCGCCGAGCGGGATCGCGAGGAACGCGAGGTAGACGACGAGCATCCGGCTCACGGAGTCGGTGGAGGCGAAGCCGACCCAGACGACGCCGGCGACGATGAGCCCGGCCATCGCGGCCTTGAAGAACAGCGGGACGAAGTCGACGGCGAAGCCGCCCTGCGAGATGTACCGCGCCGCGGAGACGGTCTCGCCGGTGAAGACGCCGCCGTACGAGAGGACGAGCGCCCCGATCGCGCCGCCGACGAAGTTGCCCGCCAAGACGATAGACCAGTGGCGCAGCAGGGTTGGAACGCTCGCGAGCCGTTCGAGCGTGAGCGCCACCGGCGGCAGCGTGTTCTCGGTGTACAGCTGGTAGCCGCCGATGATGATGTAGATGAACCCGAGCGGGTACAGCAGCACGCTCAAGATCGGGTGCGAGTCGGTCGCCGCCGTCAGCGACGCGTACAGCATGAACGTAATCGTGATCGCCAGCCCGGCGGCGAGGCCGCTGAAGAAGAGCTCGCGGCTCCCCGAGGTCACCTCCTCGTCCGCGGCCGCGATGATCCGCTGGAACACCTCGTCGGAGGAGAACCGGTCCCGGACTGCCTCGCCGACCGCGGGCGCGCCGCTCCGGGACCGCTCGACGACCTCGCGCATCGAATCGTCGTCGGGTTCGGTTGCGTCCGTCACTGCCGACTCCCACGGTACCCCCGTAAAAAGTAGTTCCTCTTCGGCTCACGTCGACGAAATTACGGCGCGGACTCGGCGGGACGGCTCAGGCCCGCTCGACGGTCACCGTGCGGACCTCGACGCCGACCTCGCGGCCGAGGACGGACTCGATCCGGTCGTCGAGCGCCGGTGCCGTCCCCGCGGCGGCGCTGCCGGGCGGGACGCCCACGGTGATCACCACCCGGTCCGTTTCGAGCGGCGGGACGGTGCCGCTGCGCTCGACCGTCAGTTCGAGGAGTTCGAACTCCGAATCGATCGCGGTCAGCTCGTCGCTCGCGGCGGCCCGGATGTCCGCCTCCGTGGTCGAGGCGACGTACGAGTCGTAGGTGACGCCGCCGAGGAACACCGAGAGCAGCGCGATCGCAGCCGCCAGCACCGCGGCGCGCTTGAGGAACGCGGCGCGCGCGTCGTCCTCGCGGAACCACCGCTGCGGCCGGTAGCCCTCGTACCACAGCACCACGAGCGCGGAGAGGTTGATCGAGAGGACGTTCACCGCGACGATGATCCCCGCCCCGAGGACGAGCCGCGGGATCCGGAAGGCGATCCCGATCCCGACGGCGGCCGCGGGCGGGATGAGCGCCACCGCGATCATCACGCCGACGAGCGTCGCCGAGACCCCGGTCATCAGCGAGACGATGCCCGCGACCCCGGCGCCGACCGCGACGACTAACACGAGGACGTTCGGCGCGAGCCGCTCGGACACCTCCGCGAGCTCCAGCGGGTCGAGCCCGGGCGGCACTAAGGCGAGCGAGCGCAGCGCGAGCGCGAACAGCGTCGCCGCGAGGACCGCGACCGCGACGCCGAGTACCTGCATCCGCACGCCCCGCCGGAACAGCGCCTCGTCGTCGACCACGGTGCCGATCGCGGCCGACATCGCCGGCCCGATGAGCGGCGCAATCACCATCGATCCGACCACGGTCGCGGGGGAGTCGAGGAGCAGCCCCGCCGTCGCGATCACCGCCGAGATGACCGTCATCAGCACGTAGGTCCCCAGCCCGGAGGCGAGGTCGTCCGCCTTCGCCTGGAGCTCCTCGCGGGAGATACGGTCGCCGCCGTGCTCGGCGTCCTCCTCGTACTCGTCTTCGAGCGCCTCGAACCGCCGGGAGATGACCGTCTCGGCCGCGACGATCACGGTGTAGGTGCTCTCGTCGATCCCCGCCTCCCGCAGCCGGTCGAGGACGGGTTCGACGGCGGCCGTCGGCAGCGGGAACGTCGCGACCGCGGTGTACTCCCGGCCGCTCGTCTCGTCGGTGACGACGTAGTCGACCCCCTCGTCGTCGAGCGCGCGGACCACCGCCGCCCGCTTGCCCGCCGGAATCATGACCTGAACGAGTCGCACGGTCCCCGGTGGCACCGGCAACCCTTATAGTATCGGCACGCGGCGAGCGCCCGGGCCACGAGAAACGGAACTTTAATGCGCGAATCGCTCGGACCTTCGGCCAAGAATGCTCTCGCCGCTGGTCATCGACACGTTCCTGCTCGACTACCACCTCGGGCACATCATCCTGTTCGGGCTCCTCGTGTCGCTCCTGGGGGCTGCGCCGCTGAAGTCACAGAAGGTCATCGCGTCGATCCTGGCCGTCTTCGGTGTCGTCTTCCTGATGGCGCCGTACACGACGATGCCGCCGACGTTCATCCTCCTCGGCGTCCCGCTCGTCCTCGTCGGCGCGCTGCTGTGGACGATGGCCCGGTAACGCCGCGGACCGACCGCCGACCGCCCCGCCCGCTCGAACCGACCGCGACGCCGCTTTCTCCCGTCTCTCTCCGCCCGACAGCGACCGATTCGGCCCCCGTCTCGCTATCTGTTCGATCCCGCTCCTTTTTGCCCCGCGGGGGACACTCCCCGCCATGGTAACGGTACGGGCCCCCGCGACGAGCGCGAACCTCGGGAGCGGCTTCGACGTGTTCGGGGCGGCCCTCTCGCGGCCGGCGGACGTCGTCACGGTCGAGAAGGCGGCCGAGACGACGATCGAGGTCACGGGCGTCGGCGCGCAGTACATCCCGGAAGACCCCGAGAAGAACACCGTCGGCGCCGTCGTCGAGGCGCTCGACGCGCCCGCGCGGATCCACATCGACAAGGGCGTGCGCCCGGCCTCGGGGCTCGGCTCCTCGGCCGCGAGCGCCGCCGGCGCGGCGGTGGCGCTCAACCGGCTGTACGACCGTGGACTCTCCCGGAAGGAGCTCGTCCCGATCGCGGCGGAGGGCGAGGCGGTCGTCTCCGGGGTCGCGCACGCGGACAACGTCGCCCCCTCGATCCTCGGCGGGTTCACCGTGACGACCGCCGAGGGGACCAGTTCGGTGGACGCGGCGATCCCCCTCGTCGTCTGTCTCCCCGACGTGGCGGTCTCGACCCGCGACGCGCGCCGGGTGGTCCCCGAGAGCGCCTCGATGGAGGACCTCGTGGCGACCGTCGGCAACGCGGCGACGCTCGCGATCGGCATGTGCCGCTCGGACCCGGCCCTCGTCGGGGCCGGCATGAGCGACCCCGTGGTCACGCCCGAGCGCGCCCGCCTCATCACCGGCTACGACGACGTCCGCGAGCGCGCCTTCGACGCCGGCGCGACCGGCGTCACGGTCAGCGGCGCCGGCCCCGCCGTGATCGCCGCCTGCCGCGAGCGCGACCGCCGCGACGTCGCGGCCGCGATGCTCGACGCCTTCGCCGGCGCCGGGGTCGAAGCGCGCGCGTACCAGACCCGGATCGGACGCGGCACGACGTTCCTCGACGGTTGACTCGGGGTGAGCCGGTGCGGAGCGGCGCTCACCGACCGCTCAGTTGCCACTCTAGGAGGCCGACGCCCGTCATCGTCACCGAAAGGGGTATATATACGCAGAAAGTTAGGATTAGACAAGTCTAACAATTGGATGTGGTACGTAATATGATATCCGACGCGGACGACGGACGGTCGGTGACGCGACGCGACGCGCTTCGCATCGGCGGCGCGACGGCCCTGGCCGGGGCGGCCGGGTGTACGGCGCTCCCGAGCGCGCCGGTCGGGTCGGGACGCGCCGAGGGCGACGACGGCGGGCCGGTCGCCGTCGCCTCCTTCTTCAGCTTCTACGACTTCGGGCGAAAGGTCGCCGAGGGGACCCCGCTGACCGTCGAGAACCTCGTTCCGACGGGGCTCCACGGCCACGGCTGGGAGCCGAACGCGAGCATCACGCGGCGGATCGTCGAGGCGGACGCGTTCGTCCACGTCGGCGAGGACTTCCAGCCGTGGGCCGACCGCGCCATCCGGACGGTCGAGGCCGACGGGACGGACACGGCCTTGATAAACGCCCGCGAGGGGGTCGACCTGGTGGACCTCGCGGCGTCGCTCGACCGCGACGAGGAGGGGGTCGGCGCCCAGCGCGGGAAGGACCCGCACTTCTGGTTGGACCCGCTCCGCGCGAAGCGGTCGGTCGACAACATCGCCGAGGGGTTCGTCGACCTCGTCCCGGACCACGCCGAGACGATCCGCGAGAACGCGGCCCGGTACAAAAGCGAGGTGCTCGACCGCATCGACGCCGACTACGAGGCGATATTCGAGCGGTCGGACCGCGACGTGGTCCAGTTGGCCGCGCACAACGCCTTCCAGTACATCGGCGTGCGGTACGGCGTCCGGATGCGCCCGCTCGTCACGAGCCTCGCGGCGAGCGGCGACGTCAAGCCCGCGGACATCCGCGAGGCGACGCGCGTGATCCGCGAGAACGACATCCGGTACATCGCGAACGGCGTCTTCGAGTCGCAGCGCCCGGCCCAGCAGCTCGTCCGCGAGACCGCCGTCGAGGCGTACTTCCCCGTCACGCCGTACGCCGGGATCCGCGAGGAGTGGCTCGCGGAGGACTGGGGGTACGAGGAGATCGCGTACAACATCAACATGCCGACCTTCGAGATCGTCTTAGGGAACGAGACGCCCGAGGCCGCGGCGCCGACGGACGGGTGGGTCGAACAGTGGCGGAACTTCGAGCCGGTATGAGCGCCGACGACGCTGACCGGGCGGCGGTTGTCGAGCGCGCCGACCGCTCGGCCGAGGCCGGCGCCGACGGCGCGGCGGAGTCGGTGATCGACCTCGCCGGCGTCACGTTCGGCTACACGGCGACGCCGGTCGTCGAGGACGTGTCGCTGACGGTCGAGTCCGGCGAGTACGTCGCCGTCGTCGGACCGAACGGTTCCGGCAAGTCGACGCTGATGCGGCTCATGCTCGGGCTGCTGGGGCCCGACGCGGGGACGGCCCGGCTGTTCGGCGAGGACGCGGCGCGGTTCGACGACGGCGAGCGGATCGGCTACGTCGCCCAGCAGGCCAGTGCGGCCCAGGACATGCCGATCACCGTCCGCGAGGTGGTGAAGATGGGCCGGTTCCCGTACCTCGGGCTCGACCGGCTGGCCGACGGCGCGCTCGCCGACGGGCTGGCCGACGACCCCGTCCGCACGGCGCGGTGGGCCGCGAACGTCGTCTCGGGCCGTCTCACGGCCGCCGACTGGGCGGTCGTCGACGACGCGCTCGCGACCGTCGGGATGAGCGCGTTCGCCGACCGGCGCGTCGGGCGGCTCTCCGGCGGCCAGCGCCAGCGGGTGTTCATCGCCCGGGCGCTGGCGGGCGAGGCCGACCTGCTCGTCTTAGACGAGCCGACCGTCGGCGTCGACGCCGAGTCCGTCGACGCGTTCTACGACCTGCTCGGCGCGCTCAACGACGCGGGGATCACCGTGGTCCTCATCGAGCACGACCTCGGCGCGGTCGTCGAGCACGCCGACCGCGTCGTCTGTCTCAACCGCGAGGTGTACTTCGACGGCCCGACCGAGGAGTTCGTCGAGAGCGACGCCCTGGCGCGGGCGTTCGGGACCGAGGCGCGCTTCCTCACCGGGGGTGCCGAATGAACGACCCGCTGACCGCCGCGCTCGCCGCGTGGCTCCTCGCCGCGGTCGACCAGTCGCTGCCCCTCGCCGCGGGCGCGCAGCCGGGGGCGCTCGCGTTACAGGGCGGCCTCGCCGGCGTCGGGGAGGCCCTCTTCGCCGCCCTCCGCTGGGTGCTGGCGCAGTGGTACTGGCTGATGGACTGGGCGTACTACCTCTCCGGCCTGGAGATGTTGAACCCGCGCTACCGGTACATGCACCGGGCGGTGCTCGTCGGGCTCTGCGTGGGCGTGATGGCGCCGCTCATCGGCACCTTCCTCGTCCACCGCCAGCTCGCGCTGATCGGGGACGCGCTGGCGCACACGGCGTTCGCCGGGGTCGCGGTCGGGCTCTTCCTCAACGCCGTCATCGACCTCGGGGTGTCGCCGTACCTCACCGCGGTCGTCGTGGCGATGATCGCCGCGCTGTTCATCGAGCTCATCTCCGAGACGACCGACGCGTACAACGACGTCTCGATGGCGATCGTCCTCTCGACGGGGTTCGCGCTGGGGACGACGCTCATCAGCCTCAACGCGGGCGGGCTCGCGGTCGGGGTGAACCAGTTCCTCTTCGGGAGCCTCTCGACGGTGTCGCCCCAGAGCGCGGGGATCCTGCTCGTGCTGTTCGTCGTCATCGTCGGCACGGTCGCGGTGACCCGCAACCAGCTCCTGTACGTGACCTTCGACGAGACCGCGGCCGCCGTCTCCGGCATCTCCGTCAACTGGTACAACCGCGTGATGGTGATGCTGACGGCGATGGTCGTCGTCGGCGCGATGCAGATCATGGGCGTCATCCTCGTGGCGGCGATGCTCGTCGTGCCCGTCGCGGGCGCGACGCAGGTGTCCCGCAGCTTCACCGAGTCGCTCGTCGTCTCGGTCGTCTTAGCGGAGCTCGCGGTCCTCCTCGGCATCGGCGTCGCCTACTACGGCGGCGTCACCGCCGGCGGGGTGATCGTGCTCGTCGCCGTGGGGATCTACGTCTGCGCGGTGGTCGTCGGGAAGGTCCAGTCCGCCCGCGGCGGGCGGGAGGTCCCCGAGATGGAGAGCATCGAGACCGACGACGCGGCCCCGGACGCCGGAACGGGGGGTGACCGACCGTGACGGGCGACGAGGACGGGGGCGACGCGGGCATCGGGAACGGAACGGCCGGGGAACGCGAGGCCGGCGCCGACGGCTCCGGGCCGCGGGCGTCGTCGGACGTCATCAGCGCGGTCATGGAGGACTACATCAAATCGATCTACGCCATCGAGCGCGACACCGGGGAACGGGTGTCGACCTCCGCCCTCGCCGACTACCTCGAGGTCACCGCGCCGACCGTCTCCTCGATGGTGAAGAAGCTCGAAGAGCGGGGGCTCGTCGACCGCGAGGAGTACAAGGGCGTGACGCTCACCGAGGAGGGCGAGGTCGTCGCGCTGGAGATCCTCCGGCACCACCGCCTCTTGGAGGCGTTCCTGACCGAGCAGCTCGACTACAGCTGGGTCGACGTCCACGACGAGGCCGACAGGCTCGAACACCACGTCTCCGAGAAGCTGAGCGACCGCATCGCCGAGGCGCTCGGCAACCCGCCGGTCGACCCGCACGGCGACCCCATCCCAGACGCCGACCTCTCGCTGCCGACGGCGGGCGACACCGTCCGACTGGTCGACGCCGACGAGGGCGACCGCGTCGTCGTCCGCCGGATCCGCCACCAGGGCGACGCCGAGCTGCGCTACCTCTCCGACGCCGGCGTCCGCCCGGAGGTCGAGCTCGCCGTCGTGGACGTGGCGCCGTTCGGGATGGTGACCGTCGAGACGCCGACGGACGACCAGAGCCTCCCCGAGGAGATAGCGCGACTCATCGAGGTCGAGCCCGTGGACGCCGCGAGCGACGGCTCCTGACGCTCGGCGCGAGCTAAGGACGAGCCGGACGCGAGGCCGGGACGGACCGCACGCGAGGCCGGGACGAGGCCGGACACCGCCGTCGGCGCGGCTCAGTCGCGCTGAACGAACGGGCCCGAGCAGTCGTACTCGATCAGTTCGAACCGGTTCGCGGCCTCGACCGTCCCGTTGTAGGGGTTCGTCCGCTCGTACGCCTGGTAGATAGTCACGTTCTCCACGGCCGTCTCGTGGGTGCGGTTCCACTCCCCGCAGAGGTAGTTCGCGAGGTACGAGCGGTGGTTCTCGTTGTCGGCGCCGTAGACGTTCTTCAGGTACTTCCGCCAGCGCGAGGTCGGATAGGTGGTCTCGGCGCGCGCCGGTCTGTCGAAGGTGACCGGGGCGTCGCGGAACACGTCCCGCTCGCTCCCGTCTTCGAGCGTGCCCGCCGCGACGTACCAGCGCGTCGTGTGGATCGGGTCGGGCGCGAACATCTGCCACGACTGGTCCATCTCGGCGGCGTCTAAGGCCTCGTCGGCGGGCTCCGGCACCTCGGCGTAACCGACCGACGCCGCGCTCGACAGGAGGATCAAAACGAGGAAGACGTACGGCAGGACCGTCGTGAAGAGGACGCGCCCGCGGGCGAGGCCCGCGCCGAGGTCGCTGCCGCGGAGGGAATCGAGGCGTTCAGACGCGGCCGGGCGGGGAAGCGACGGGCCGGCGGAGAGCGCGGTCCGCGCGAGCGACTCGGACCGCGCCTTCCAGCGCGCGAGCGGCGCCGACAGGTTCAAGCGGTCGGCTACCCGTCCGAGGGCGTCCCAGACGGGCGTCTGGAGGAACGGGATGAAGCCGACGACGACGATTATCGGGAAGAGGCCGACCCGTATCGTGACCGCCATCCCGAGGTGCATGCCGACGAACAGCGAGGCGAGGCCGGCGCGCGGGAGCCCGGTCAGCAGGAGCAACAGCGGCGACGCGAACAGCAGCGCGACCCACAGCACCGTGAACACGCGCAGGAGGCCGGTGAACTCGGCGAGGTACGCGCCGAGGAGGTAGGTGAACTGGTCGGCCTGCATGACGTACGCGACCGCCTCCCCGCTCATCCAGGGCTCGCTCGCGAACTTGTGGACGGCGTTCGTCAGGTACATCACGAGGATCTGTAGCAGGACCGCCATCGTGGCGACGCTCGCCACGGCGGTCCCGCCCGAACTCGATGACGGCGAGTCCCCGTCGCCGCCGGCCTCGCGGTCGGCGCGCCTGACGGCGTCGACCGACCAGCGCGCGCCGAGCGGGAGGAAGACGCTCCAGAACAGCAGCATGCGGAGCAGGGTGTCGCCCGAGTTCAACACCATCGGGTTGCGGGCGTGAAGCGAGACCAGCAGCAGCCACGAGGCGACCGTCGCGAGCCGCGTCCGGTACCCGACGGCCAGCGAGAGGGCGAGGACGCCCGCGAGCGCGAACAGCAGGCCGACGGCCCACGGCTCGCCGGAGAGCGCGTGGAGCGAGTTGTTCGTCGCGTAGTCGGAGGCGAACGCCCGGAGCGGCAGCACGCCGGCGTCGGTGTAGAAGGCGGTGAACGAGCGCGAGCGGAGGAGCAGGTCGACGATCAACAGGGTTCCGAGCCCGATCCGGAACGCGGCCAGCGCGCGGCGGTCGACCGAGACGCGCGCGGCGACGGCGTCCCCGAGGCGTCGGACGGCCGCCGAGAGCCGCGACCGGGCGGTCGAGTCGGAAGGGGTTCCAGCCATGGTCTTGCGGTCCAACTTGTTGGTGACGACGAGGAACGCGTATAAGTTTTCCGTGCGACGGCACCGTCATCGCCTCGCGACGCCGGAGCGAGCGCCGCCCGCACCGGAATCCTGAACTGCGGCGGCCGCGTAGGTCCGCCAGGCAATGGACGAGGACATCCCGGACGACGCCGCCGTCGTGCTCTTCGACGGCGTCTGTAACCTCTGTAGCGGGTTCGTACAGTTCGTCCTCCCCCGCGATCCGGAGGGGAAGTACCGGTTCGCCTCGCTCCAGTCCGACGTGGGACGGTCGCTGCTGGCGGAACACGACCTCGCGACCGACGAGCTGGACTCGGTCGTCCTGATCGAGGACGGCGAGAGCTACGTGAAGTCGGCGGCGATCATCCGGATCGCGACGGGGCTCGGCGGGGCCTACCGGCTGCTGTCCCCGTTCCGGTTCGTGCCGCGAGCGGTCCGGGACCGCGCGTACGACTTCGTCGCCGACAACCGGTACCGCTGGTTCGGGAAGAAGGACCGGTGTATGATGCCCCCTGGCGACGCCGAGTCGCGGTTCCTCGAGTGAGCGGCGGTCCGACGGCGAGCGAAAGCCAGGTCCGGGCGCTCCTCACTCCGCGTCGCGCCGCTCGTACGTGACGAACGCGAGGTCGCCGTCGGTCTCGCGGTCGCGCTCGGCCCACGCGTCGGCGTCCCACTCCGGGAAGCGGGTGTCGCCCGCCGGGCGCTCCGGGATCTCGGTGATGACCATCCGGTCGGCGCGGTCGAGGTAGGCCGCGTAGACGGTCGCGCCCCCGATGACGTAGACGGCGTCGACCCCCCGCTCGGCGGCGTCCGCGGTCGCTCGCGCGAGCGCAGACTCGATATCGTGCGCGACGACCGCGCCGTCGGCGAGGTCGGCGTCGCCGATCGAACGGGTCGTCAACACGACGTTCGTCCGGTCGGGGAGCGGCCCGCCGATCCGCTCGGCGATGCGCTCGTACGTCTTCCGGCCGACGATCACCGGGTGGCCGGTCGTGAGCCGCTTGAAGTGCGCGAGGTCGGCGGGGTAGTGCCACGGCATCCCGCCGCCGTCGCCGATCACGCCGTTGTCCGCGACGGCGGCGACGAGGACTACGTCCGGATCGGCGTCGCGCGCCCCCTCGCGGGCGTCGGCGTCCGCCATCACTCCGCGACCGCGAACGAGATGCCGTCCGCGGAGTCGTAGTCGACCACCGAGACGTCCTCGTAGGCGAGCTCGTCGAGGGGCTTGTCCGCGATCTCGATCCGCGGTCGGTCGCGCGGCGTCCGCGAGAGCTGTTCGAGGAGGCCCGGGACGTGGTCGTACCCCTCCTGACCGTTGGGCTCGTCCGGCGCGGTCCGCTCGACCCAGCTTTTCACGTCGAGGTACCCCTCCTTGCTCTCGACGTTCGCGAGCCGCTCTTGGACGTACCTGAGGTTGTTCGCGTACCACTTCCCGCGGTCGCCGCGGCCGCAGTAGACGTGCGCGTCGACGACGGTGTGGCCGAACTCCCCCACCTCGAAGCCGGTCCGCTGGGCTAAGGCGTTCGCGAGCAGCGCGTACGCGGCGATGTTGAACGGGACGCCGAGCGCGATGTCGCCCGAGCGCTGCGTGAGGTGGAGGTTGAGCCGGCCGTCCTGGACGTTCACGACGAAGGTGTAGTGACACGGCGGCAGCGTGGAGACGGCGGCGTTCGCCGGGTGCCACGCGTTCACGACCATCCGGCGCGAGTGGGGGTTCTCCTCCAGCGTGTCGAGGACGTACTGGATCTGGTCGAAGGTCCGTCGCGTCGTCCCGTCGGCCTCCTCCTCGACGGTGACCCAGCGGTGCGCGTCGTCCGGCCACGTCTCCCCGGGGAGCGCGGCGTCGTCCTCCGGGACCGGGTATCGGCGCCAGTACCGACCGTACGCGGTGTCGAGCTTCCCCTCCTCGTCGGCCCACGCGTCCCAGATCTTCGTCTCCTCGCGGAGGTTCCGGATGTGCTCTTCCCCGGAGAGGTACCACAGCACCTCGTGGATCAGCGAGTTCCACCGGTAGCCGTCCATCTTCTTCGTGGTCAGGAGCGGGAACCCCTCCGCGAGGTCGACAGTGTACTGCCCGCTGAACGTCGCGATGGTGTCGACGCCGGTTCGGTTCGGTTTGTACGTGCCGGACGAGAGCGCGTCGTCGACGAGGTCGAGGTACTGTTGCATGGTGGGTTCCGCGCGCCGGGACTGTGGCGGTCGCCGGCGCGGACTGTTATCGACTCGTGTGCGGCGGGGAAAGTAAGCGCTTGGTTCCCGGAGTTCGCCGGGGGATCACCGGTACCGCTCGGGGAGGTACGGGTCGAGCGACGACGGGAGCAGCGGGATCACGGCCGCCGCCATCTCGGCGAGCCGCCGGCGGAGCACGGTGTACACGACCGCGACCGCCAGCGTCCCGATCACGACCGCGCGGAGCGGGGGGTCGACCAGCACGAGCAGCGGGACCGAGAGCCCGACGGAGAGGGCGAGGTCCTCGACGGCCCCGTCGTACCGGACGCCGCGCCGCGGCGCGACCCACGTCTCGCGGTAGTGGTCGTACACGGCGCGGTCGGAGTTCCCCTCCCACGGGCGGAGCTCCAGGCCGCCGCCGTACATGTCGGCGACGCTGTGGAGCGCCGCGCCGAGGAGGAAGAGCGCGACGGCGACGGTGAGCGCAGACGGCGCGACCGCGGCCGCGACGAGCGCCGGGACGGAGAGGACCGAGTAGTAGACGGGGTAGTGGAGGGTCCGCCGGTGGCCGGTGTACATGTCGAGGTCGGGGACGAGCCCACCGAGGAATCCGGCGACAAGTCCCACCGGCGCCAGTTCCGGCGCGACGCGCACCAGTGGGGCCGCGAGCAGCATCCCCGCCAGCACGTGGGTCGGAAGCATCATCGTGACAAAAATCAGGCGACAGAAATATATGAACGTGTCGGCGCGGCGGTCGCGGGCCCGAACCCGCGTCGACGGCCGCCTCGGCCGCCGCAGCCGTCGTTTCGCGGTCCGTTTATATCCCG
Organism: Halorubrum sp. SS7; assembly: GCF_005435055.1. NCBI lineage: Archaea > Methanobacteriati > Methanobacteriota > Halobacteria > Halobacteriales > Haloferacaceae > Halorubrum > Halorubrum sp. SS7. Next base: position 59,788 of record NZ_SGXV01000013.1, on the reverse strand, counting down.
TCGCGCGAACCGAGGCGTATGCTCATGACGCCGGGGCCGACCGCGGTCCCAGAGCCCGTGCGCGACGCGATGTCCCGCGAGCTGATCAACCCCGACGTGGACCCCCGGTTCCGGGAGATATACGACCGCCTCACGGACCGGCTCGCGACCGTGTACGGCGTCGATCCTGCCGTCTCGGCGGCCGAGGGAGGGCGCGACGTGGTCGCCCTCGGCGGCGAGGGGATCCTCGGCCTGGAGGCGGCCGTCGCGTCGCTCGTCGAGCCGGGCACCGAGGTCCTGTGCCTGTCGAACGGGCTCTACGGCGAGGGGTTCGCCGACTTCGTCGAGTCGTACGGCGGCGACCCGACGCTCGTGGCCGCCGAGCACGACGAGCCGCTGCCGCTCGACGCGCTCGACGAGGCGCTGGCGGCCGACGACGCCGACTTCGACCTCGTCACGATAGTCCACTGCGAGACGCCGACGGGGACGCTCAACGACGTCGAGGCCGCGCTCGACCGGATCGAGGCGGCGGCCCCGGGGGCCCTGACGGTCGTCGACGCCGTCTCCTCGCTCGGCGGCGTCGAGGTCCCGACCGGCCGGATCGACGTGTGCCTCGGCGCGTCCCAGAAGTGTTTCAGCGCGCCGCCGGGGCTGGCGACAGCCGCGGTGAGCGACCGCGCGTGGGCCGCGATGGAGGCGAGAGAGCCGCACGCGCTGTACGCGAACTTCCTCCCGTTCCGCGACGTGAGCGACGGCTTCCCGTACACGCACCTCACGACCGAGGTCGTCGCGCTCGACGCCGCGCTCGGGCTCCTGCTCGACGAGGGCCTCGACGCCGTCCGCGAGCGCCACGCGGCGGCCGCCGCGCGGTGCCGGGAGCGCGGCGCGGAGCTGGGGCTGGAGACCGTCCCGAGCCCGGAGCGCAGCTCGCCGACGGTGACCGCCTTCGAGGTGCCCGGGCGGGCCGAGGCGCTCCAAGAGCGGCTACGCGAGGAGCACGACGTGATCCTCGCGACGGGCCTCGGCGAGGGGTCGGAGGACATCCTCCGCGTGGGACACATGGGCCACAACGCGCGGGTCGAGCGCGTCGAGGAGGCGATGGACGCGCTCGCCGCGGTGCTGTGAGCGCGGGGTGAGAACGCGCCGCACGCCGCCGGAACGTTGAACCGTCGCGCGACGGGGCGTCCGCACATGGCGTCGCCACGCGAGGCGATCCGGGAGCGCGGCTGGACGGTCGAACACGTTCCCCACGAGGAGATCGCGAAGTACAACGCCTGCTACCGCGTCGTTCTCGACGGCAAGCTCATCTATCCGCCCGCGGCCGACGACCTCGGAATTCCGCGAAACGAGATCTGGATCTCCGAGAAGTGGGCGAAGTACGATCGGTTCATCCTCTACCACGAACTCAGGGAGATCGAACACCGCGCCGCGGGCCACGACAAGACGACGGCCCACGAGCTCGCGGAACGCGACGAGCGCTCGCTGTGGCGAGACAACCCCCGCTGGCGGGTGATGAACGCCGAGTGGGACGAGGGGCGGGCACACCTCCCGTTCCCGGGCGAGTAGGGGGCCTCAGGCGCGGGTTTCCCACAGTAACAGTGCGATCCCGGAGAGCGACACCGACACCCCGAACAGGATCACGCCGAGGTATCCGACCGCGACGGAGCCGATATCAGCTATCTGCGAGTGGTACCTGTTGGTCACGTGTGCGTAAAGCACGAGCGTACCGACCGCGCTGATCAGCAGACCGACCGCGTTCACCGCCAGTCCGAGCCGCTTCATGACACGCCCGAGTCGTTTCGGTTCCCCGTTAAAACGGGTGATGTCCGGCGACGACGGCGATCACCCGCCTTCGGAACGCCCTTGCGTCAGGCCGAGAAACGTTCGGGCGACATGAACCACCGCGAACTCGGCGATGTCGGCGCGGTCAGCGAGGTCGGCTACGGCGCCTGGCAGATCGGCGGCGACTGGGGCGAGGTCACGGAGGCGGAGGCGGTCGCGGCCGTCGAGGCCGCCCGCGACGCCGGGATCGACTTCTTCGACACCGCCGACGTGTACGGCGACGGCCGGTCGGAGCGGATCGTCGGCGAGACGCTCGCGGACGACATCGCCGCGGGCGACGTGACGGTCGCGACGAAGGCCGGCCGCCGGCTCGACCCCCACGAGGCAGACGGCTACGCGGAGGCGAACCTCCGGCGGTTCGTCGACCGCTCCCGGGAGAACCTCGGGATGGACACGCTGGACCTCGTCCAGCTTCACTGCCCGCCGACGGACGTGTACTACCGGCCCGAGACGTTCGACGCGCTCGACACGCTCGAATCGGAGGGACGGATCGCGAGCTACGGCGTCAGCGTCGAGCGCGTCGAGGAGGGACTGAAGGCGATCGAGTACCCGGGCGTCGAGACCGTCCAGATCATCTTCAACCCCTTCCGGCAGCGGCCGGCCGAGCTGTTCCTAGAGGAGGCCGCCGCGCGCGACGTGGGCGTCATCTGCCGGGTGCCGCTCGCGTCCGGGCTGCTCACGGGCGCGCTCTCGCGCGACGCGGAGTTCCCCGAGGACGACCACCGGAACTTCAACCGCGAGGGCGAGGCGTTCGACGTGGGCGAGACGTTCGCGGGCGTCCCCTTCGAGGCGGGCCTCGACGCGGTCGACGCGATCGACGAGCGCCTACCGGACGACCGCCCGCTGCCCGAGTTCGCGCTGCGCTGGATCCTCGACCACGACGCCGTCTCGACGGTGATCCCGGGGTCGACGACGCCCGAGCACGTCCGGGCGAACGCGGCCGCGAGCGAGGCGCCCCCGCTCTCCGACGCCGAGCGCGACGCCGCGAGCGAGGTGTACGACGAGCACGTCCGCGAGCACGTCCACCAGCGCTGGTGAGGGCGGAAGAGCGCCGGCGAGCGCGACGCGGAGCGGCGTGAGGACGCGGCGAGGCGCGTCCCGCCGCCTCACTCGTCGAGCGCCGCCGCCAGCTTCTCGATCGGGTGTGGCGGCGTCTCGGCGCCCTCGCGGTCGCCGAGCTGCGACCGGCAGGAGGCGCCGGGCGCCGTCACCGCGTCGCCGTCGCTGTCGGCGACCTGCCCGAAGAGGATGCGGCCGATCGCCTGCGAGAGGTCGTAGTGTTCACTCTCGTAGCCGAACGAGCCGGCCATGCCGCAACACGAGGAGTCGAGCGGGTCGACGCCGTAGCCGGCGCGCCGGAGGACGCCGACGGCGTGGTGGTCCGTGTTCGCCGCCTTCTGGTTACAGTGGCCGTGGTAGGTGAGCGTCTCCGCCGGCGCGTCGAACGAGAGCCGCTCGTCGACCCGGCGCGCGTCGAGGTACTCGCAGACGCCGGCCGCGGCCGCGGACACCGCCTCGACGTCCGCGCCGTCGAGCAGGTCCAGGTACTCGTCCTGGAACATCACCGCGTCCGAGGGCTCGACGAAGAGGACCGACTGGCCCTCGCGGACGCGCGGCGCGAGCGCGGCGACGTTCTCCGCGGCGCGCTCTCGGGCGGTATCGAGGAACCCCGTCGAGAAGGCGGCGCGGCCGGAGGGCGCGAGGCCCTCCGGGACCTCGACGCGGACGTCCGCGGCCTCCAGCACGCGCACCGCCGCCTTCCCGGCCGCCGGGTAGCTGTAGTCGGTGTAGGTGTCGGGGAACAGCGCGACCGTGTCGACCGCGTCGTCCGGGTCGACCGCCGGGCCGCCGCGGGCCGCGAACCACGCCTCGAAGCTCTCGGACCGGAAGGTCGGCAGCGCGCGCTCGGGCGCGATCCCGACGAGCGCGTCCATCGCCCTGCGGGCGCCGGGGACCTTCGCCGCCGCGTTCGACAGCGGCGCGAGCCGGCTCCCGAGCGCCGAGAGCCGGTCGATGTCGCGGAACAGCCGCTCGCGCAGCCCCGCGCCCTCCCGCTCGTGGTGCTCGTGTTTCACCTCCGCCTTCAGCTTCGCGAGGTCGACCCCGGTCGGGCAGTCGCTCTGACAGCCCTTACAGCCGACACAGAGGTCTAACACCTCCGCCTGGAACCGGTCGGAGTGGATCTCCTCGTCGTCGAGCTCGCCGCTTATCGCGGCCCGGAGCATGTTCGCCCGCCCGCGGGTCGTCTGGATCTCCTCGCCGGAGGCGCGGTAGGTCGGACACATCGTCCCGGAGTCGGTCTCGCGGCAGGTGCCGCAGCCGTTACACAGCTCGACGAGCTCCGAGAAGCCGCCCTCGTCGGAGAAGTCGAGGTTCGTCTGCGGCTCGACCGATCGGTACGTCGGCCCGTACCGGAGGTTCTCGCGCATGTCGGTGTCGGCGGCGGCCTCGGGGTAGCCGCGCTCGGCCGCGGTCTCGCCGTCGACGTAGACGACCTTCCCGGGGTTCATCCGCCACTCGGGGTCGAACGCGGACTTCAGCTCCTGGAACGCCGCCCAGAGGTCCTCGCCGTACATCTTCGGGTTGAACTCGGTGCGCGCGAGCCCGTCGCCGTGCTCGCCGGAGAAGGCGCCGTGGTGCTCCAAGACGAGGTCGGTGACGTCGTCGGCGATGGCGTGTATCGTCTCGACGCCCTCGGACTCCTTCAGCGAGAGGATCGGGCGGATGTGGAGCGTCCCGACGCCGGCGTGCGCGAAGTACGCGGCCGAGGTGCCGTGGTCGTCGAGGACCTCCTCGAAGGCGGCGACGTAGTCGGCGAGCTCCGCGGGCGGCACCGAGGCGTCCTCGATGAAGGGGTACGGCTTCGCGTCGCCGTCCATGCTCATCAGGAGCGGTATCGCGGCCTTCCGGAGGTTCCAGAGGTCCGCCTGCGCGCCCTCGTCGTACGCCTCGATGACGTCGAAGGCGTCGCGGTCGCCGTCGCCGCGGAACCGGTCGTTCGCGGCGGCGACCGCCGCCTCGAAGTCGTCGACCAGCTCCGAGTCCCACTCCAGCATGAGCGCGGCCGCGGCCCGGTCAGGGATCGGCTCCGCGTACTCGGCGTACTCGGGCGACCCCGCGGCCAGCTCCACGACCGCGTCGTCCATCAGCTCGACCGCGCTCACCGGGAGCGCCAGCGCCTCGGGGACCGCGCGCATGGCGGCGTCGAGCGAGTCGAACGAGTACAGCGCCAGCGCGGTCGCCTCGGGGCGCGTGACGAGCGAGAGGGTGGCCTCGACGACGACGCCCAAGGTCCCCTCGGCGCCGACGAACAGCTTCGAGAGGTTGATCACCTCCTCGCCGTCGTCGTTCTCGTAGATCACCTTGTGGAGGTTGTACCCCGAGACCGACCGCTTGAGCGTCGGGTATCGCTCGGCTATCTCGTCGGCGTTGTCCTCGACGAGCGCGCGGACCGTCTCGTACAGCGCGGCCTCGCGCTCGCCGGCCGCCTCGCCCGCGACGATGGCCTCGTACTCGGGCGAGTCGAGGACGACCTCTCGGGTGTGGACGAGCGAGCCGTCCGCCAGCACCACGCGCAGCTCCTCGGTGTAGGCGTCGGTGATCCCGTACCGCACGGAGTGGGCGCCGGTGGAGTTGTTGCCGATGCCGCCGCCGACGGTGGCGCGCGCCGAGGAGGCGGGGTCGGGCGCGAACTTCAGGCCGTCCGCGGCGAGGCGGTCGTCGAGGTCGTCCTGGACGACGCCGGGCTGGACCGTGGCGCGGCGCGCGTCGGGGTCGACCGACAGGATCGCGTCCATGTTACGCGAGCAGTCGAGCACGACGCAGCCCGGCCCGACGGTCTGTCCCGCGAGCGACGACCCCGCGCCGCGCGGTAGCACGGGGACGCCGTGGTCGGCCGCGACCCGCGTCGCGGCCCGCACGTCGTCGACGCCGCGGGGGTAGACGACGCCCGCCGGCCGGGCCTGGTAGACGCTCCCGTCGGTCGCGTACAGCACCTGCGCGTACTCGTCGAACTCGACGCCGCCCGCGACCGCGTCGCGTAAGTCGGCCGCGAGCGACCGGTACGCCTCGACGTCCGGCCTGTCGTGCCCGAGCGCGGCGGCCGAGACGCCCGACCGGTCCGCACCGGCGGACCCCGCGGCCACGCCGCCGTCGGACGCGGCCCGACGCGGTCGCTCGCCGTCGGCCTCGTCGCGCGATCCCCCCGGGCCGCCGTCGCCGGCGAGTCCTCCTCCGTCCATGGGGTAGGTGGACGGGATGAGCGTGATAAATCTATCGTGAACGATAATTATATTCATTTAGGCCGGCGGCGAAGCGGGCCGCTTTTTCCGCGGCACCGCGACCGACCGACGGAGACGACCGTGGCGCACGAACGCGACGAGGACGCGAGCGGCTCGGAGGCCGACGGCCGGGAGAGGCACGAGCGCGCCGGAGGCGGAGGCGGCGCGCGGTCCGACGACGGAGGCGACGCGATCCCGGACGACGAGCGGGAGGCGCTGGAGACGATCGCGCACGGCGCGGTGCTCACCTCCGGCGGCGTCGCCGGCCAGCGGGCGCTGATCGCGGCGACGGAGTTCGCGCTGACCCGCGGGCTCGGCCCGACCGCCTACGGCGTGTACGCGTTGGCGTGGCGGATCGCCCAGCTGTGCTCGCGGCTCGTGACGTTCGGGGGCGTCCCCGCCATCCAGCGCTACCTCCCCGAGTACGCGGACGAGCCGGACCGGCAGGGCGCGGTCGCCGGCCTCGCGTACGCCACGACGGTCGCGTTCGGGGTCGCGATCGCGGCCGGCGTCTGGGTCGCGGCGCCGGCGATAAACGCGCGCACCGTCACCGAACCGGCGTTCGCGGGAACCATGCGCGCGTTCGGCGGCCTCGTCGGGCTCCTCGGCGTCGTGATGGTCGCGTCCGCACTCCTCCGCGCGGTCGGGTCGGCCCGCGGCGAGGTCCTGTTCAACAAGCTGCTGCGGCCGGGGGTGAGGCTCGTCGGCGCCCTGGGGGCGCTCGCGCTCGGCTACTCAGTCGTCGGCGTCGCCGGAGCGATCGTCGCCGCGACCGGCCTGCTCGCCGCGGCCGCGGTCCCGCTCTCCGCGTCCGTCACCGGCGTCCGCCCGACGCTCCGAGGCGCCCGCGCTGAGGCGCGCCGCTTCTACGACCACGCGGCGCCGGTCGCGATGAGCAGCCTCGGAAAGGTGTTCCAGAACCGCGTCGACGTGCTGCTCGTCGGCGCGCTGCTGACGGCGACCGCGGCCGGCGTGTACAACGTCGTCCTCGTGGTGATCGCGGTAGCGTGGATCCCCCTCCTGTCGTTCAACCAGCTCCTCCCGCCGGTCGCCTCAGAGCTGTACGCGGACGACCGGACGGCGACGCTCAACGCGGTGTACGGCTCCGTCACGCGACAGATCGTCACCGCCGTCGTCCCGATCCTCGCCGTGCTGGCGGTGTACGGCCGCGAGATCCTGTCCCTGTTCGGCGCGGCGTACGCCGACGGCTACCTCCCGCTCGTCGTCTACCTCGGCGGCGTCTTCGTCGGGAGCGCGGTCGGCGCGACCGGCTGGCTCCTGATGATGACCGACCACCAGTACGCGCGGATGGCGCTCGACTGGCTGCTCGCGGTCCTCAACGTCGGGCTGACCTACGCGTTCGTCGTCCGCTACGGGCTCGTCGGCGCCGCGCTCGGCACGTCGCTCGCCATCGCGGTTCAAAACGGGATCCAGGTGCTCCTCCTCCGCCGCTTCGAGGGGCTGTGGCCGTTCGACCGCACGTTCCTCACCCCGCTGGCGGCGGGCGCCGTCGCCGTCGCCGCGATGTACGCGGTCCGAGGGCTGCTGGCGGGCGCCCCGGCGGTCGTCGCGGGGAGCGCGGTCGGGCTCGTCGCGTACGCGGCGTCGCTCCGGCTCATCGGCGTGGACCCGCGCGACCGCTTCGTCGCGCGGCGGCTGGCGCGGCGGTACCGGACCGCGCTCGCCGACCGGTTCGACCGCTGATCCCGCCGGGCGCGGATCGCGACGATTTATGGGCGGACCGCGACGTACTGACGGTATGCAAACGTTCGACCGCGGGTCGGCGGGGTCGGCCCGCGTCGCGATCGTCGGCGGGATCCACGGCGACGAGCCCGCCGGCGTGCGGATCGTAGAGCGGCTCGCAGCGGAGCTCGCGCCCCTCGACCCGTCCGACGGCGAGGGGGAGTCCGCGGGGCTCGTCCGGCTGATACTCGCCAACGAGCCGGCGATCGAGGCCGGAACGCGCTACACGGACGCGGACCTGAACCGGGCGTTCCCGGGCGACGCCGACAGCGACGAGTACGAGCGGGCGCTGGCGCCGCGGCTCGCCGCCGAACTGGAGGGGTTCGACGCCGTGCTCGCGCTCCACACGTCGCACAGCGCGCCGCCGCCGTTCGCCATCTTCAGCGACCTCACGGAGTCGGTCCGCCGCACCGTCACCGGCCTCCCCGTCGACCACGTCGTCGACGCGAGCGGGCTGCGGTCGACGACGCTCGACTCCACCATCCCGCACACCGTCTCGATCGAGGTGGGCCGACAGGGCAGCGAGGAGGCCGTCGAGTTCGGCCACGAGGCGTGCCGCGCGTTCCTGCGGGTCCACGGCGCGCTCGCCGACGAGCCGCCGGCGTTCTCGGAGACGACCGTGGTCGCGGGCAGCGAGGAGGTGCCGAAGGGCGGCGGGACGCCGCACGTCCACTTCCGGAACTTCGAGCCGATCCCGGAGGGCGCGGTGTTCGCCGAGGACGACGTGTACACCCACCGCGTCGAGGAGCCGGGCGTGGTCCCGATCCTCGCGAGCGAGGACGGGTACGACGACATCTTCGGCATCTACGGCCGCGTCACGGGCACGTTGAAGCCGCCGGACGAGGGCGACCTGCGGGTGTACCCGCGCGAGGAGGGCGAGGAAGGGGACGACTGAGAGAGCGGGGCGGACCGATCGCTCGAACGGGCTACGTCCGGGCCGGGACCGTCACTTCGCGGTGGGCGTGATGTCGCCGACGGCGTCCATCACCTGGACCGCCGCGCTGGCGGCGAGCCCGCGGGCGACCTCGTCGGTGTCGGACTCGGCGATGCCGGCGTCCAAGTCCTCCGGGTCCGGCGTGAAGCCGGCCGAGACGGGGTGGCCGGCCGGGGGGTTCACCGCGACGGTCGCCTGCGGGCCGTCCGCGCCGACGGACAGCTCGGAGCCGACCGCGTAGCTGTCGGGGAGATACGACTCCGTGCGCGATACGATTCCGGCGACCGCGCGCCGGAGCTGTTTTTCCTGGTCCGGAGAGAGGTCGACGGCCGCGGGCGAGCCCGCGTCCGTCACACCCGGTGCCCCGGCGTACGGGTTGTTGCCGTTCATTCGAAGACACGACTCGTACGCGGAGCCGAGTCAAAAAGGCGTCGGCGGCGGCGACCGGGGCTCCGGCGCGGTCCGGCCTCTCTCCGCGCGGCCCGTTACAGGATCGGCTCCGACTCCCCGTAGGCGGCGATCACGACCGCGGTCGCGTACCGGTCCGGCTCGGCCGCGACCGTCTCGACGCGCGTCTCGCGGTCCGGCAGGTCCCAGTCGCGGAGGCCCGCCCCGCTGTCGAGGCCCGCCTCGATCCGCTCGCGCACGTCGTCGGGGTCCTCCCCGGTCACCTCGTAGAAGAGGCCGGGTCCCGGGCCCGTCGCCCAGCCGAGCCCCGCGACCGCGTCGGGGTGTCGCCTCGGGGCGCGCTTCGACTCGGCGCCCTCGGCGCCGGCGCGGCCGCCCTCCCGGAAGTCGACCTCGTCGCCCGGCCCGACCGTCCGGCGCGCCTCGACGACGGTGAGCCGGTTGCCCGCGGGGCCGAGGTCGGGCGCCTCCGCGACCGCCTCGACCGTCGCCTCGGCGGGGACGACCGAGGAGACCGCCACGAGGTTGTAGTTGTGGAGGTTCGCGTCCGCGAGCGCGGCGTCGTAGGAGGCCATCGCCGTGTCGGCGATCCCGACGCCGCCGGCGACGTGGATGGTGTTCATTACGGGCGAGTCGGCGGCGGGCGCGCTAAGGGGTTACGAACTGACCGCTCCGAAACGCGCACGGCGGGGACGGGGACCGGGGGTTCAGTACTGGTAGTTGATGACCCGCTCGTCTTCCGTGTCCGCGTCCTGAAGCTTGTCGCGGGCCTGCTCGAAGTCCTCCTGGGTCACCTCGGTGCGGCCGTCGCGGATGGCGAACATGCCGGCCTCGGTCGCCAGCGACGCGATGTCGGCGCCGCTGTACCCGTCGAGGTCGCGGGCGACGACGCCGAGGTCGACGCCGTCGGCGACGTTCATGTCGTCGGTGTGGATCTCCAGGATACGCTCGCGGCCCTCGGCGCCGGGCTCGGGCACCTCGATGAGGCGGTCGAAGCGGCCGGGGCGGAGGATGGCCTCGTCGAGCATGTCGAAGCGGTTGGTCGCGGCCATGATCCGGACCTCGCCGCGGTCGTCGAAGCCGTCCATCTCGCTGAGCAGCTGCATCATCGTGCGCTGGACCTCGGCGTCGCCCGAGGTCTTCGAGTCCGTCCGCTTGGCGGCGACGGCGTCGATCTCGTCGATGAAGATGACGGCGGGCTCGCGCTCGGCGGCGAGCTCGAACAGGTCGCGGACGAGCCGCGCGCCCTCCCCGATGAACTTCCGGACGAGTTCGGAGCCGGCCATCTTGATGAACGTCGCGTCGGACTCGTTGGCGACAGCCTTCGCGAGCATCGTCTTCCCCGTGCCCGGCGGGCCGTGGAGCAGGACCCCGCTCGGCGGCTCGACGCCGACCGTCTCGAACTGCTCGGGGTTTTCGAGGGGGTCCTCGACGGCCTCGCGCACCTCCCGGATCTGGTCGTCGATGCCGCCGATGTCGGCGTAGGTGACGTCCGGGGACTCGGTGACCTCCATCGCCTGCGCCCGGGAGTCGGTCTCGTCGTCGAGCACCTGCTGGACGGCGAAGGAGTCGTTGATCGCGACGCGGTCGCCGGGGCGGAGGTCCTCTTCGAGCCGCGAGGCGGCCTGCGTGAGCACCTCCTGGTTGTTGCCGTGCTGCTTGATGACGACGCCCTCGTCGGTGATCTCCTCGACGGACGCGATGTACAGCGAGGTGGTCTTCAGCACCTCGTTTTCGCGTTTCAGCTGCTCGACGTCGTCTTTCAGCTCGCCGCGGCGCCCCTCGGCGTCCGCGAGCCGCGTTTCCAGTTCCTCGTTCACCTGAACGATCCGCCGGTAGTGCTGGCGGATCGCCTCCAACCGCTCCGCGTCGCTCATCTCGGGGTCGAGCTCCAACCGCGGGCGGTCGGGCAGTGAGGGGCTGTGAGACATTCGTTGTGCCCGACTAAGATGCGGGCGTAAATGTGCCTTTGGGTCACGGAGAGACCGTTGGATCCGCGGGAGAGACGCCCCCGGCGGCGCGACGAGCCCCGGCCGGTCGGGCCCTCTCGACGACCGATATCGGTTTTGATAACCGAGGGTCAACGTTTTAACGCGAAGGGGGGCAAGGTGGCCGTATGGACGCACGAACGGCGGGCGGACGCGCCGGTCCGAGGGTCGCGGACCGCGAGACCGGGAGGGCCCGCCCATGAGCGGCACCCCGGACGCGACCGTCCTCGCGGTCGACGACGAGCCGGACCTCGCAGAGCTGTACCGGGTGTACCTCGACACGGAGTACGACGTTCGCATCGCGACCGGGGGCGAGGAGGCGGTCGACATGATGGACGAGACGGTCGACGTGGTCCTCCTCGACCGCCGGATGCCCGACATGTCGGGCCACGAGGTGCTGAACGCGATCCGCGGCGACGGGTACGACGCCCGGGTGGCGATGCTGACCGCGGTCGAGCCAGACGTCGACATCGTCGAGATGCCGTTCGACGACTACAAGACGAAGCCGGTCACGAAGGAGGACCTCCTCACGCTCGTCGAGGTGCTCCTCCACCGCGCCGCGTTCGACGAGCGGAGCCAGGAGTTCTTCGCGCTCGCCTCGAAGAAAGCGGCGCTGGAGGCCGCCGGCACGACGAACTCCGAGGAGTACGAGGAGCTCATCGAGCAGATGGAGTCCGTGCGCGTCGAGGTCGACGACACGCTCGACCACCTCTCGGCGCGGGACGCGTTCGTCGAGGTCCCGGGCGAAGTACCGTAGCGGGGCGGGGACCGCCCCCGGACCGTCACTCGATCGTCAGCTCGCCGTCCGCCGCTTCCTCGCCGCCGTCCTCGTCCCACTCCAGTTCGAACTCGACGCTCAGCTCGCCCGGCCCGTCGGCCGGCCCCTCGCGCTCCGCCTTCACCTCGAAGGTGGGCCGCGCGGGCGGTTCCAGCGTCGTCGACTCGTCGCCGCGCGTGAGGGTGATCGCGTTCCCGGCGTCGAGCGAGTCCGCGACCGTCCGCAGGTACGCGGCGATCTCCTCCCGGCTCCGACGGCTTTCCGACTTGAACAGGACTTCTTCGGGCATGCGAGGCCGTACGCGCCCACGAGTGATAAACACCGACGCGGTGCGGGCGGCGGGTCGCACCGGGACGCCCCCGATCGTTTTGTGCTCCCCGAGCGAACTCACGTCCCGTGTCCGTCCCCGACTCGCTCCGCACGGTCGTCGCCGTCGCCGTCTACTGGACGGCGATCGCGCTCGGCGGGAGCGTCCTCCTCCCGGACCCGACGAGTCCGCTGGCCGCGGTCCCGATCCTCGGCGGCGGCGCCGTCGTCGCCCACGCGGCGCGCACCGGCCGCCTCGTCGAGCTCGGGTACGCGGTGGGAACGATGTGGCTCGCCGTGCTCGCGCTGTCGGTCGGCACCGGCGTCGTCGACGTCTTCGTCCTGCCGGCGGGCGAGATCGCGCCGCTCGCCGGCTATCCGGGCGTCGCGGCGATCGGCACGGTCGGGCTGTTCGCCGTCCTCCTCGTCGCGTACGCGGCGTTCGCCGGCCGGACCGCCGACGGCGCGGCCGAAACGTCGTGACCGCTGGGCCGTCGGGATTAAAAGTCGTCTTCGAAGACGAACGTCCCGTTCCGCTGGACGACCTCGCCGTCGACCTCGATGACGGAGTCCTCGCTCATGTCGACGATCATGTCGACGTGCTCGGCGGACTCGTTGACCGCGTTCTCCTCGCCGACGGTCTCCGGGTACGCGGAGCCGACCGCCATGTGGACGGTGTCGCCCATCTTCTCGTCGAACAGCATGTTGTAGGTGAACCGGTCGATCTGTCGGTTCATCCCGATCCCGAGTTCCCCGAGGCGCCGGGAGCCCTCGTCGGTGTCGAGGATGCCGGAGAGCAGGTCCTCGTTGCGCTCGGCGGAGTGGGAGACGACCTCGCCGTCCTCGAACCGGAGCCGGACGCCGTCGATCTCGCGTCCGTAGCGGTAGAGTGGCAGGTCGAAGTGGACCTCGCCGTCGACGCCGTCGCGCGTCGGCGCCGTGAACACCTCGCCGCCGGGGAGGTTCGCCTCGCCGTAGTCGTTGAGCGTGGAGTTGCCCGACACGTCGAGCGTGAGGTCGGTCTCGTCGCCGGACTTGATGCGCACCTCGTCGGCCGCGTCGAGGATCTCGACCATCTCCGCCTGGAACTCGCGCTGTTCGTCCCAGTCGAGCGAGACGGCGTCCCACACGAAATTCTCGTACGCCTCGGTGCTCATCCCGGCGAGCTGGGCGTGGCTCGCGGTCGGGTACTGCGTGAGACACCACGTCTTCGAGAGCCGCGTGCGCTTGACCTCCTCCATCGCGCGGTTGTACGCGGCGTTCGTCTCGGGGTCCACGTCGGCGTCCTCGGTGGCGTTCGCGCCGCCGCGCGCGATGACGAAGGCGTCGGCCTCCTCGTAGAGCGCGCGCCGGTGGCTCGGCTCCGTGAACTCGTCGGACGAGCGCTTGAACGCGCGCTGGGCGCGCTTCGAGTAGTTGAGGTAGACGGGGTTCGCCCCGCGGTCGCCGCAGACCTCGTGGAGCGCGACCGCGAGGTCCTCGGCCTCCTTCGGCATCTGGATGACCACGTCGTCGCCCGACTCGATGCCGGTCGAGTGGTCGGCGATGATCTCGGCGTGTTCGCGTACGCGTGCGTCCATGACAGCCGGTTTCGCGGCCGGGGAATTACCGCTTTTCCTTCCGGCGGACCGGGTGGGGGAGCGGCCGCCCCCGCCGCGGAGCCCCCGGCCGCAACGCGTTTGCCCCGCGACCGCGTACTCCCGAGTATGTCTCGGCTCGCGTTCCGCGCGGCCGCGGCGGCCGTCGGCGTCGCCCTCCTCGCCGGCTACCTGACCGCGGCGCTGTTCGTCGCCGACCTGCTGCGCGCGGCCTGGGCGGCCCGGCCGGACCTCCCGGTCCTCGTCGCGCTGCTGGTCGCGGGCGCGCTCGGGTCGGCGTACCTCAGCTACCGGCTCGGGACCGCGCAGATCCTCGCGAACCTGGAGGGCGACCGCGTCCCGCGGAGGCGGGCGCCGGAGCTCCACCGCCGGATCGACGCGCTCGCGGCGCGGATGGACCTGCCGCGGCCGGCGCTGTACGTCACCGACGCCCGCGCGCCCAACGCGTTCGCGGTCGGCGGCGGGAGCGGCGGCGGCGCGCTGGTGATCGACCGGTCGCTGTTCGGGCTGCTCTCGCCGCGCGAGGTCGAGGCGATCCTCGCGCACGAACTGGCGCACCTAGAGGGCAACGACGGGTTCGCGATCGCGATGGCGGACGGCGTCGGCCGCTCGCTGGTCGGGGTCGCCACCCTGGTCGCGCTGCCCGCGCTGCTCGCGCTGTCGGGGCTCGCGGCCGCCTCGGCGTGGATCCGCGGGCGACCCGGCGACCGCTCGGGACCGTTCGCGCGCCTTCACCGGGGGCTCGCGGGCGCCCTGTTCGCGGGGTTCGTCCTCGCGACGCTCGTCGTCCGGTCGCGGTCGCGCAGGCGGGAGTTCGCGGCCGACGACCGCGCGGCCGAGGTGACGGGCGACCCCGCGGCGCTCGCGCGGGCGCTCCGTCGGATCGAGCGCGCGACCGACCCGGAGTGGCCCCTCGCGCCGTTCTCGTCGCAGAAACGGACCGACGAGGCCGCAGAGCGCTGGCTCTCGACGCACCCCTCGACCGACGAGCGGGTCGAGCGCCTGCGGGAGCGGGCCGAGTCGCAGGGGCCGACGCGGCGGATCCCGGCGGGGCCGTCGCGGGCGACCGTCGGACAGGGCCGGTCGTGGCGGTGAGGGCTTACAGCCCGTACTGTTCGCGCGTCACGTCGTCGAGGCCCGACTCCGCCAGCACGTCTGCTGGCACGAGCATGTCGAGCTGGACGACCCCCGGGAGCCGACCGATCTGGACGCCGCCGGTGAAGGTACACCGGGCGCGGACCTCGCCCTCGCTCATGCCGAGCAGCGTCCCGGCGCGGTCGAAGGCGTTCTGCGTGGCGTCGTTGACGGTCGCGCCGGAGCCGATCACCTGGATCGGGGCGGCGTCGGTGTCCACGTCGACGCCGTGTTCCGCGCCGAGGTCGTCCCCCGCGGCGACCTCCTCGTCGCTGTAGGGCTTGCTGATGAACGGGAGGTCCTCCTCGTTCGGGAGCAGGACGGGGCCGTCGAGGTCCACGTCCTCGATCACCTCCACGTCCATCGTGACCGTCCCGCTCACGTCGGTGGTGTGGAGGGAGAGCTCGCCGTCGCCCTGGTTCGCGTGGAGGTCGCCGACGTAGACCCCGCCGCCGTCGACGGCGACCGGACAGATCAGCGTCGCGCCCGCGCGGACCTCGGGCACGTCCATGTGGCCGTCGGTGCGCAGGTCCAGGTCCGCCTCGGTCTCGACGCCGTAGTCGTGGTCGGCGCCGATGAGGTTCTGCCCGAAGTCGCCCGCGTTGTGCGAGTCGGGCATCGTCACCGGCGGCGTCGTCCCGATGTTGCCGATGAACGGGCGGAGCCGGCCGAGCGTGCCCGGCATCTCGTCGGGCTCGTACAGCAGGATCGGGTGCTGACGGGCGTTCTCGGGGATGTCCATCACGCGCTCGGCGTCGGTCGCGAGGGCGTGGGCGCCGTCTTTATCGAGCGTGATCCCGACCGCGTTCTCGTGGTCGAAGGCGACGGTGTAGCCGTACTCGAAGCCGAACGAGGAGGCGTTGGCCCCGCACTCCGCACAGCGGATCGCGTCCTCGCCGGTGCCCTCGACGACGGAGTCGGGCCACGTCGTCCCGCACTCCGGGCAGCGGTGGTCGACGAACGGGTCGTCGCCGAACGCCTCGTCGCGCTCCGCCATCGACCCCGTGCTGGTGGCCATGCTCGTCACCTCCACGTCGCGGATGTGGATCGCGACGGCGTCGCCGACCTCGGCGCCCTCGACGCGGATCGGGCGGGTCACCTCGTGGCCGCCGCGGAACGAGGGCGTCACCATCGGCCCCCAACAGCCCGGCGGCGTGTACGTCGTCACCGTCCCGCCGTCCGCGACCGTCCCGGCCCACTCCTGGTCGGGCCCGACGAGCCCGAGCGTGTACTGGTCGACGTACAGCTCCTCTTTGACCTCTGTTTGCGCCATACCGTGTAGTGGTACGGCATGGCACATGATAATCGTAGGGGAGGCGGCACTCAGACCGGGAACCGCGAGGGCCGCCAAGCCCGAGGACCACGAGGCGCGCTCGCTCGACGGGCCGTCCGGGGCGAGAGCCAACCGCCCGGCTCGCGGTCCGCCCGGCTCGCGGTCCGCGAATTTCGGCCCTCGGTCCGCGACCCCGCAGAGGGGTCACCGACCCACGATCCGGAGTTCGCCGGCGAGACCGTACGTACCGTTCGAAGATCGAGATTCTGAACGGGCTCAGAGAGCATACGACTAGCCAAACCGAACTATTGAAGACAAAATCTTTTCACGACACAGTTCTGTGAGCGAATACACGACGGAGACTCAGAATGCCAGCAATGGAAACCGCCGAGTTCGATACCGAACTCAGTCTCTTCAAATACGACAATCTCGAACAGCTTCCGTCTGAATACTGCGACCTCGACGAGAGCGAGCGAACGCGACGGATCGAGGGGGCGCTGGACGCGCTCGGCGACGACGTGGTGATCCTCGGTCACAACTACCAGCGACGGGAGATCGTCGAGCACGCCGACTTCGTCGGCGACTCCTACCAGCTGAGCAAGGAAGCCGCCGCGGCCGACGCGGAGTACGTCGTCTTCGGCGGGGTCACGTTCATGGCCGAGTCCGCCGACATCATCACCGACGACGACCAGACGGTCGTGCTCCCGAGCATGGAGGCGTCGTGCCCGATGGCGGGGATGGCGGAGGCGCTCCAGGTCGACGCGGCGTGGGCGGAGCTGACGGCCGCGACCGACGCGGACGTCGTGCCGGTCACCTACATGAACAGCTACGCCGACCTCAAGGCGTTCTGCGCCGAGCACGGCGGGCTGGTGTGTACCTCCTCGAACGCCGACCGCGCCTTCGAGTACGCGCTCGACGAGGGCGACAAGGTACTGTTCCTCCCCGACAAGCACCTCGGGGAGAACACCGCTCACCGGCTCGGGCTCGAAGACGAGATCGCCGAGTGGGACCCCTGGGACGCCGCGTCCGCCGACGCGGCGGCGGTCGTCGACAACGACGTGATCCTCTGGGACGGCTACTGCCAGGTCCACGAGCGGTTCAGCCCGTCGCACGTCGAACGGGTCCGGGCGGACCACGAGGACGCGCGGGTGGTCGTCCACCCCGAGTGCCGCCGGGAGGTCGTCGAGGCGGCGGACGTGGTCGGCTCCACCGCGACGATCCGCGAGACCGTCGCTGAGGCCGACCCCGGCGAGACGTGGGCCATCGGGACCGAGGTCCACCTGACCCGCCACCTCCAGCGGTGGCACCCGGAGGTGAACGTCGTCCCGCTGTGCGGCGAGGCGTGCATGGACTGTAACGCGATGCGCCAGATCGACCCGAACTACCTCGCGTGGGTGCTCGAAGAGCTGGCCGCCGGGCGCGAGCGCAACGTCGTCGAGGTCGCGCCCGAGGAGAAGGACCTCGCGCGCGTCGCCCTCGACCGCATGCTGGAGGTGTGAGATGACGGACCACGAGACCGCGGACGTGCTCGTCGTCGGCTCGGGGATCGCCGGACTGACGGCGGCGCTCGCCGCCGCGCGCGAGGGACGCGAGGTGACGGTGGCGACGAAGGCCACGCGCCCGGCGGACGCCGCGTCGTGGTGGGCACAGGGCGGGATCGCCGTCGCGCGCGGCCGGCCGGAGCGGTTCAAGCGCGACGTGCTGGCGGCCTCGGACGGGACGGCCGACCCGGACGCTGTCGACGTGCTCGTCGAGAACGCCGACGACGCCGTCCGGGACGTGCTCGTCGACGCGCTCGGCGTCGAGTTCGACCGCGAGGCGGGCGGCGACGCGTTCGACTACGGCCGCGAGGCGGCCCACGGCGAGGACCGGATCCTCCACGTCGGCGCGGCGACGGGCGAGCACGTCCACGTCCCCCTCTTGAACCACCTCGACGAGCGCGACGGCGTCGAGGTCGTCGACGACGCCGCGGCGCTCGAACTGATCGCGCGCGAGGGGCGCGTCCACGGGGCCGTCGTGGCGTCGGACGACGGTCGATTTCCGGTGTACGCGGGCGCGACCGTACTCGCGACGGGCGGGATCGGTGACCTGTTCCCGCGGTCGACGAACCCGCGCGGCGCCACCGGCGACGGGGTCGCGATGGCCGCGCTCGCGGGCGCCGACGTGACCGACATGGAGTTCGTCCAGTTCCACCCGACGGCGTACGACGCGGGCCCGGACGAGGAGGGGTTCCTCGTCAGCGAGGCGGTCCGGGGCGAGGGCGCGCTGCTGCGTAACGGCGACGGCGAGCGGTTCATGCCCGCCTACCACGACGACGCCGAGCTCGCGCCGCGCGACGTGGTCTCGCGGGCCGTGGCCGCCGAGCGCGAGGCCACGGGCGAGGTCCGCCTCGACGTGGGGCCGCTCGACTTCGTGGGCGCGTTCCCCGGCCTCGCCGAGAAGTGCGCCGACCGCGGCGTCGACCCCGCCGAGGGGATCCCCGTCGCGCCCGCCGAGCACTTCCTCTGTGGCGGCGTCGCCGTCGACGACCGCGGGCGTGCGAGCCTCGACCGGCTCTACGCGGTCGGCGAGTGCGCGCGGACCGGCGTCCACGGGGCGAACCGCCTCGCGTCCACGAGCCTCCTCGAAGGGCTCGTCTGGGGGCTCCGCGCCGGCGCCGACGCCGCCGTGTCCGGCGGGACGCCCGCGAACCCGGAGCGCGTCGCGCCCCCGGAGCTGTTGGACCGCGACCCGGATCTCCCGCCGGCGTTCGCCCGCGAGAAGTTCCGACGGCTCCGCCGGGTGCTGGGCGAGCACGTCGGGATCGAGCGCGACCCGGCCGAACTCCGCCGGGCGCTCGGCGTGCTCCGGCGCCTGAAGGGGGAGGTCGACGCGTACGTCCGGACTCGGACCTCGCGGTCGCTCTACGAGCTTCGGAACGCGACCGTGACGGCGCTGCTCGTGACTCGACAGGCGCTCGCGAACGGCGAGAGCGTGGGGACGCACTACGTCGCGGACGACGCCGAGCCCGCCGAACCCGGGCCGGCGGCGGACGACTGATGCTCACCGACGCCGACGTGGAGCGCTGGCTCCGCGAGGACGTGGGCCACCACGACGTGACGAACGACGTGCCGGGCGAGACGAGCGGCCGGCTCGTCGCGAAAGAGCCCGGCGTCGCGGCCGGCGTCGACGCCGCGAGCGCCGTGTTCGACTACCTCGACGCGACTGTGACCGAGCGCGTCGCGGACGGGACCGCCGTCGACCCGGGCGACGCGCTGCTGCGGGTCGCGGGCCCGGCGAGGGCGGTCCTCCGCGGCGAGCGCGTCGCCGTGAACGTCGCGGCCCACGCTTCGGGAGTGGCGACGCGGACCGACGCCGCGGTTGAGGCCGCCCGCGAGGTCGATCCGGACGTCCGGGTCGCCGCCACGCGCAAGACGACGCCCGGGCTCCGGGGAGTAGAGAAGCGCGCGGTCGCGGCCGCCGGCGGCGACACCCATCGGCTCGACCTCTCGCACATGGTCATGGTCAAGGACAACCACGTCGCGGAGCTGGGGCTGACGGAGGCGATCGAGCGCTTCCGCGAGCGCGCCTCCTTCGCGACGAACGTCGAGGTCGAGGTCGAGGGGCCCGACGCAGCCGCACGCGCCGCCGCGGCCGGCGCCGACGTGGTCCTGCTCGACAACATGACGCCCGCGGAAACGGCGGCCGCGGTCGAGCGCGTGGCCGCCGCGGACGGCGACGCGCTGACCGAGGCGTCGGGCGGTATCACGGTGGAGGCCGTCCCGGACTACGCCGGGACCGGCGTCGACGTGATCTCGATGGGCGGGCTCACGCACTCCGCGCCGGCGCTCGACCTGTCGTTCCGGACGGGAGGCGACGGGTAGCGCGCCGGTGTCGGGGCGGGCGCCGGCGGCGGGGTCGGCTCCGTCCGCGAGCGTTGGCGTCGCGGAGTGATCTGGTGGTTTTTATAAATCCCACACCCACGGTCAGGGTATGCAGACCCACGTCGTGCCCGTCGGGTTCGACTACGACCGGATGATCGCCCCCCTCCTCGCTCCCGACGACGGTGCCTCCCTCCCCGTACCCCTCCTCGGGATCGAATCGGTACGTACACCGGCCCGCCATAGAGATATTGACAAGTCATCGTACTTATAGGAACTTTAATTTTGGTGCTCGCCTGTACCGCTGGGGGACGGCGATTCGTCGGAGGCGCCCTCTCGGTCGAGTCGGCGCGTTGGTCCGCAACCTCTCGTTTCGGATCGGAGACGCGCTAACGGGACGGTACCGTAGTCGATGACGGACTCGGCACCGGGTTGAACTATTCGGACCGTTCCACGGGGAACTCCATCAGGACACGCGTGCCACCCGACTCGCGCTCCGTAATCGAAAGCGAGGCGTCGGAGACCTCCATGGCCCAGTGGATCACCTGTAACCCGAGTCCCTGGCCGTGCATGAGTTGTGATTCGGTCTTGCTGCCCAGCGATTTGACTTCGATCGGTGGGATCCCCGGGCCGTCGTCTTCGACGATCAAGCGGACACAGTCGTCGAGGTTCTCGGTTCGGACGGTGACCGCTGTGTCGTCATCGGTGTGCGTCAGGGCGTTGTCGACGGCTTCTTCGAGTGCCCAGTGGGCGAACGGGGGGGAAGCGACTATCGCGTCGTCGTCCAGCGCCAGCGTGAGACGCTCGGACTCTCGGTACTGGTTCTTGGACAGCGCTCGTTCGGTAAGCGATTGGATCGACGTTTCGACGGCCTCCTCAGACGTTTCCCAGATGCGGCGAAGCCGACGCACGTTCTTCGATATCCTTTCGAGTCGGGACGCGTGTTCGCGTAAGGTGTCGGCGTACTCCTGGGTAGGACCATGGGCGGTCCCCGCGATGAGGTCCGTGTACCCGAGCATGATGTTGGCCTCCGTCCGAATGTTGTGCCGCGCGACGCGGTAGAGGATCCTCATACGTCGCGAGTTCCGCCGTAATTGGTCCTTTTGTAGCCTCTCGACCACCCTTTGGCGTCGTAGCTTCGCGTAGCCATCGCCGATCGGAATGCCGACGGCCAGTCCGGCCAGCCCGCCCACAGCGACGATGAAGCTCCAGTCAAGTGCCGCTCCTGCCCCGAGCGTGTGCGCCGTCGAGATGAGGACCGCGATACCGAACCCATACGCGCCGAACGCGGTGCCGACGCGGATAGTCGTCCCGAACCGGTCGGCGGTCTCACTCCAGCGGTTCGCGGCCCAGCCGGTTCCGAGGACGGCCACACTGAGGATGACGATGACACCGGCCTTGAGACCGGGAGATCCGGGTTCGTTCGTCGACCGGAACACGTGTTCTACACCGAGAATCGCGAGGGGGATCGTGATCGCACAGAGGCCGCCAACGTATAGGTACCGAGCGTTAAACCGGGTTGTTGTTTTACTAACCGATCTTAACGGGGCAGCCATGCGAGGAGTACTCCAACCTAACAATTATACGAGATACTCGAATATAAACATTATTTAAAATTTTATATCCGTTGTGCCTCTCACGGATCGGCGTTCAGACACGGACTCGTCGGTTAGGGTTCGGGTCGAACACGCACGTGCTAAAGCGATCTGGTGGTTTTTATAAATCCCACACCCACGGTCAGGGTATGCAGACCCACGTCGTGCCCGTCGGGTTCGACTACGACCGGATGATCGCCCCCCTCATCCGGGACCAGTTCGACGTCGACCGCGTGATCCTCTTGGAGGGCGCCGTCGGCAGCGAGGCCAACGTCGAGTACTCCCGGAACATCGCGCGCAAGCTCGAACAGGACTTTCAGAACCTCCTCGGGGCCGAGACGGTCCGGGAACGCTTGGACGACGTGTACGACTACGACGCCGCCTTCGAGCGCGCCTTCGACCTGATCAACGCCGAACTGGACCGCGACGAGGGCGTCGACGACGCCGACGACCGCGAGGTGTGGGTGAACCTCTGTTCGATGCCTCGGCCCGTCTCGTTCGCGTTCGCGACCGCCGCGCACTCGATCATGGTCGAGCGGCAGGCGGACCGCGACCGCATCCACACCTACTACACGGCCCCCGAGAAGTACCTGGAGACCGAACTGGCGGAGGAGCTGCGCGCGACGCGGGACCTCTTGGAGGACCTCGACGGCGCGAGCGACGAGGCCATCGCCGGGGCGGGCGTCGACCCCGACCGCGTCGCCGACCGCCTGGCGAGCACCACGGACCTGCTCGCCGAGTTCGACGAGCGCGGCACCACCATCGGCGCGAAGCGCATCGGCGACCGCCACGTGATCGAGCTGCCGGTCGCCTCCTTCCAGAACGTCAAGCCGTTCGAGGAGCTGGTGCTGTTCACGCTCGGCGAGCACGGCGAGTTCGAGTCGGTGTCGGAGCTGGCGGAGACGCTCGCGGCCGAGCTCAACGAGGAGTACACGGAGTCGTTCCGCTCGAAGGTCATCTACAACGTCGACCGGCTCGGCCCCGGCGGGAAGGGGTACATCGAGCGCGAGGAGCACGGGAAGTCCTACCGGACGAGCCTCTCGCGGATCGGGGAGCTGTGGGTCCGCGCGCACGCCGACGAGGACCGAGACTACCGGGACCCGGCGTGAACGCGCCCGGACGAGACGGTCGCTTATGGATCGATTATCGGTAGCTGTTCGGCGACGAAGGCCGTCGGAGCCCCAACCGATTCTCGACCCGTACCGCAACCGCAGCCTCGCGCCTCCCCAGCCTCGTCGCTGGCGGCCTCGCTCCGCTTCGGCCCCCAGCGACTCCCTCGCACGCGCTCCTCGCGGCCGCCCGCGGCGGCCGCTCGGAGGCGCGCGCCACCGCACTGAACTTCGGTGCCCGATTATCAGCTGTCGACTGTCTCGACCCGCCCGTTTATCAGGGTGGAACCGGGAGCGTTAGGGGATGAGTTCGGGGGGCAGTTCCGACGCGAGCGGGTCGAACGGTCGCGGGGGCGGCGACGGCGAGAGCGGCGCGAACGAGTTCGACTTCGCGGCGCCGGCGACCGATCAGTCGTTCGAGAACGCGCTCGCGAAGGCCCGCGACGGCGCCCGGCTGACGGTCGACGACGCGACCGAACTGCTCGCCACGGGCACGGACCGCGAGGGGATCGACCCCGTCCGCAAGGAGGCGGTACTGGAGGCGGCCGACCGGCGCAGGGCCGAGGAGGTCGGCGACGAGGTCACCTTCGTCGCCAACCTCAACAACAACGTCACCACGGCGTGTAACACGGGCTGTCTGTTCTGTAACTTCAAGGACACCGCGCACGCCTTCGAGGCCGACAGCGACGCCGAACACGCGGGGTTCACCAAGCCGCCCGCGGAGTCGCGCGCGGTCGTCGAGGACGCCCTCGACATGGGGGTCTACGAGGTGTGCTCCGTCTCGGGGCTCCACCCGGCGTTCGCGCTGAACGAGGAGCACCACGAGATACTCGCCGCGTACGACGACCCCGCGAGCGAGGTGAACTACAAGCCGCCCGAGGCGTACGCGACCGACCCGGGCACCTACGTCGAGCAGATGGCGGCGATGTCGGTCGGCGGCGTCCACCTCCACTCGATGACGCCGGAGGAGGCGTACCACGCCAAGCGCGGCACCGACTGGGCGTACGAGTCCGTCTACCGCGAGTTGGCCGACGCCGGCCTCGACTCCGCGCCGGGCACCGCCGCCGAGATCCTCGTCGACGAGGTCCGCGACGTGATCTGCCCGGGCAAGATCCGCACGGGCGACTGGGTGGCCGCGATGGAGGGCGCGGCCGCCGCCGGCCTCGATGTCACCTCCACGATGATGTACGGCCACGTCGAGACGGTCGCGCACCGCGCGCAGCACCTGAAGGTGATCCGCGACCTCCAGGACCGGACGGGCGCGATCACCGAGTTCGTCCCGCTCTCCTTCATCCACCGGAACACCCCGCTCTACCGGCGCGGCGTCGTCGACTCCGGGCCCTCGCGCGCCGAAGACGAACTGGTCGTTGCGGTCGCGCGGCTCTTCTTAGACAACGTCGACCACGTCCAGGCCTCGTGGGTGAAGTCGGGCGACGCCCACGGGCTGAAGCTGCTCAACTGCGGCGCCGACGACTTCATGGGCACCATCCTCTCGGAGGAGATCACCAGCCGCGCGGGCGGCGAGTACGGCGAGTACCGCTCGTTCGACGACTACGTCGAGATGATAACGGCGATCGGTCGGACGCCCGTCGAGCGCTCGACGGACTACCGCACCCGCCGCCGGATCGACCCCGACGACGGCCCGCACGGCCCGCGGCTCGGCCCCCGCGCGGACGGCACGCCGATGCTCCCGGACGGGCCGTCCGGCGGCGAGAGCGGCGCCGACGCGACCGGGACGCCGCCCGCCGACGCCGACGACTGAGCCCCCCGGAACGACGCCGCCCCGACTGGTTCTTCGCCGAACATGTTCCGCCGACGGCGGGCGACTCCCAGCGAGTGGGAACCCGCGGTATCCCCTTTATCGTGGTACACGTCACCACGTGTGAGATGGCCCGACCCGACGCGCGGCCCGTCGACCGTCCGGAGGACGCCGCCGAAGACGGGAGCGGCGACGAGCGGGTCGACCCCGAGCGGCCGTCGCTCACGCGCTCCGACGAGCGGCTGCTCTCGTACCTCGCCGACGTGGGCGCCGACTACCAGGCGTTCATCGCCGGGAACACGGGCCTGTACGCCGACCACGTGGCGTCGCGGCTGACCGCGCTGGCGGACGCCGGGCTCGTCGAACGCGTCTCCGGCGAGGCGGTGTATCGGATCACCGACGCCGGGCGGGCGGCCCTCCGCGAGGACTGCCCGCGCTGGTCGGACTGAGCGGGAGAAAGCGGAGTTCCGCGCGGCGCCGCGCCCGTCTACCGCCCGAGCTCCTCGTGGGCCGACGAGAGGTGTCGCGAGCCGAGCGCCGCGAGCAGCGACAGCTCGCCCGCGAGCGCGCAGACCGCGATCGACTCCGCGAGCGCGTCGGCGTTGCTCCCGGCCGGGTCGCCGCCGCCGGCGACGCCGAGGATCTCCAGGCTGGCCTGCTGCGTCGGCAGCTTCGTCCCGCCGCCGACCGTCCCGACTTCCAGGCTCGCAAGCGACACGGAGACGTAGAGGTCGCCGTCCGCGGTCGTCTCGGCGGTCGTGATCGCGTTCGCCCCCTCGACGACCTGCGCCTCGTCCTGCCCGGTGGCGAGGAACATCGCCGCGACCGCGTTGGCGACGTGCGCGTTGAAGCCGAGCGCGCCCGCCTTCGCGGAGCCGACGAGGTTCTTCCGGGTGTTGATCTCCGCGATCGCCTCCGGGGTGGTGTGGAGGCGGTCCTCGACGACCTCGCGCGGGACCGTCGCGTCCGCGACGACCGAGCGCCCGCGCCCCTCGACGGCGTTGATCGCGGCCGGCTTCTTGTCCGAACAGAGGTTCCCCGAGAGCGCGACGAGCGAGGCGTCCGTCTCCGCCTCGACCACGTCGCAGGCCTCCCGCGTGGCGATGGTGGCCATGTTCATCCCCATCGCGTCCTTCGTGTCGTAGCGGAACCGGCAGAAGACGTTGTTCCCGACGACGTACGGCGTCACGTCGAGCAGCTCGCCGTGGCTCGTCGTCGACTCCGCGGCCTCGGCGAGCGCGGGCTCGTTGTCGCGGACCCAGTCGACGAGCGCCTCGGCCTCGGCGACGTTCGCGACCCGGAAGACGGGCGCGCGCGTCATCCCGCTCTTGGTCACCCGCGCGGTCGCGCCGCCGGCGTCCTCGACGACGGAGCAGCCGCGGTTGATCGACGCGACCAGGGCGCCCTCGGTGGTCGCCAGCGGGAGGTAGCGCTCGCCCGAGGCGGCGCCGCCGTCTATCGTCACCGGGCCGGCGACGCCGACGGGGACCTGGACGCCCCCGAGCGTGTTCTCGATGTTCGAGCCGTGGACCGCGTCGGCGTCGAAGGCGTACTCGCCGAGCGGGTCGAGGTCGGCGTCGGTCGCCTCCGCGACGAGCAGCCGGCGCGCGGCGGTCGCGGCGTCGGCGTCGGCGTGGTCTTCCAGCTCGTGGAAGCGGAGGTCGCCGTCGCGGACCCGGGCCGCGAGGTCCGCGGGAGTCGGTTGCGACATGGCGGCCACTCCTCGCGGCGGGCGCTAATTACTGTCGGTTCGGTCGGCTTCGGGGGAGCGGGACGGGGACGGAGGACGGTCGCCTACCGGCCGACGAACCCGGAGAGGCGCTCCCGGAGCGACTCGCCGCCGAGCTTCAGGTAGTAGGCGTCGCCGCCGTCCTCGTAGTAGTCGTCGATGCGGCGGATCACCTCGAAGCCGAGGTGCTCGTAGAAGCCGAGCGCCCGCCGGTTCGTCGTGCGGGCGTGGCACGTGACCGACCGGTGGTTCGCCGCGACGTCGGCGACGAGCCGCTCGGCGTGACCGCGGCCGCGGTGGTCCGGGTCGACGGCGAGAAAGAGGATGTAGCCGTCGCGCCGGACGGAGGCGAACGCGACGAGCCGGTCGTTCTCCACGAGTAGGTGGGCGGTCGACCGGCGGTACGCGTCGACGAAGAAGCCGCGTCGCTGTCGGAGGACGCCCTCCGCGGACCGAATTCGCTCCTTGAGCTCCCACGCGGCGGTCGCGTAGTCGGACTCGCCGGGCGGGTCGGTCCGCTTTTCGACGTTGACGCTCACTGCGATGACCTAACACGTGGACGGAATATAACTCCACCGCCAGCGGGGACCGTTGCGGGCGCGTACGGCACCGTGCGCGGGTCGGCGCCCGTGCCGACGGGTCGAGGCCGAGGGGGGCGCCGACCCTGACGGAAACGATTTTGTCGCGGTCGCGCGTGGAGTCACACAATGACCGACGAGTCGTCGGGAGTCGAACTGCTCCGACGAGCCTTCCTCACCGGCATCGCCGTCATCGTCCCCGCCGTCATCACGCTGGCCGTCCTCGCGTTCGCGTTCAACGCGGTGTACGACTACCTCGACGCCTTCTCGTCAGCGATCGTCGCCGTGTCCCCGGGGAACGGGCTGCCGCTCGTCAGCGCGGTCTCCCGGGAGCTCGCGATCGAGATCGCGACCCCCGTCGTGTTCGTGGCCGCGATCCTCCTCATCGGCGCCGCCGTCGAGTCCTCGCGGTACGGCGAGCGCGCCGTCGACTACGTCGACTACGCCGTCGAGCGGGTCCCGGGCGTCGGCTCCGTCTACCAGGGGTTCCGGCAGATGAGCGACGCGATGCTCGACTCGGACGGCGGGAACTTCCGCGAGGTCGTCCTCGTGGAGTTCCCGACCGAGGAGACGTACACCCTCGCGTTCGTCACGAGCGAGACCCCCGACGTCATCGCGGACCACGCGGACGGCGAGGGCGACGGCATGCGGACGCTGTTCATGCCGATGGCGCCGAACCCGGTGATGGGCGGCCACGTCGTCTTCGTCCCCGACCGCCGGATCGTCGACGTCGAGCTGACCGTCGACGAGGGGATCCGCGCGCTGGTGACGAGCGGCGTCGCGTTGGAGGAGGTCGCCGCCGACCTCGACGACGTGGACGCGGAGGACCTCCGCGCACCCCAGCCGGAGCGGACCATCGACGCCCGGTTCCAGCCCGACGAGCGGACGGAGAGCCACGAGGAGCCCCGCGACGAGGCCGATCGGAACGGTGACCGATGACGTACGAGCTGCGCGAGCACACCGCCGACGTCGCCGTCGAGGCGACGGCGGACACCCTCTCGGCGCTGTTCGCGGCGGTCGCCGACGGGCTCGCGGCCGCCAGCGCGGAGTCGGTCCCGGCCGCCGGCGAGCGGTTCGACCTCGAGGTCGCCGCCGAGAGCCGCGAGGCCCTGCTGTTCGACTACCTCGACCGCCTGATCTACGAGCGGGACGTGCGGCTCGTCCTGCCGGCTGACCACCGGTGTACGGTCGTCGAGCCGGAGCCCGTCGGCGCTTCGGACGACGCCGCGGACGCGGACGAGTGGCGGCTCACGGGGAGCGCGCGCGGCGTCCCCCTCGACGCGGTGTCGGCCCGCGAGGTCAAGGCGGTCACCTACTCCGAGATGGCGCTCGAACGGCGCGGCGACGGGTGGTACGCGTACGTCGTGTTCGACGTGTGAGGCCGCTCCGCGGGGCGTGATAAACCGTTATGTTTGTCGAGTACATTGTTACCGTATGTCACGCACAGAGCTGCGCGACGGGACCGGACCGGACGGCACTGGTCGACGCTGGCGCGCGGGGGCGAGTTCGGGGCTCGTCGCCGGCGCGGCGATGGGCGCCGTGTTACACGTCGGCCTCGGGCTCATGCCGACGATCGGCGCGCTGGTCGGCGTCGAGACGGTCGTCGGCGGCTGGGCCGTCCACCTGTTCAACAGCACGCTGTTCGGCGCGCTGTTCGTCGCCGTCTTCGACCGGTCGTTCTTCGCCGACCTCCGCGGGGACGTGGGCGGGTGCCTGTCGCTCGGCGTCATCCACTCGGCGCTGCTCGGCGTGCTCACCGGCGGCCTGCTGCTGCCGGCCGCGATCGCAATCGAGGGCGCCACCTCGCTGCCCGTGCCGACGCTGCCAGTACCCGGCCTCACCGCGAGCTTCGAGTTCGGCGTCGTCATCGCGGTCGCGCACCTCGTGTACGGGGTCGTCCTGGGGCGGGCGTTCGCCGCGTTCACCCTCGCGGAGGGCGCGATCGACTGGCTCCCGATCGACCCCGCGAACCGGTAGCCGGCTCGCCGGCCCCCGGGCGGCGTCGCGGCGGCCCGCCGGCGACCGCCTGACGCAACGCCCTTGGCGCCCCGCGTCGAAGTGGCGCGCATGACAACGCGCGAGTTCGACGGGATCCGGTTAGAGAAGGTGCGAGAGCACGTCTGGGAGATCCCTCGCGAGGGCGAGATGAACGTCCCCGCGCGGGTCCTCGCCAGCGAGTCGCTGCTGGAGGCGATCGGCGACGACGACTCGCTTCAGCAGCTGAAGAACGCGACGCACCTGCCCGGCATCGTCGAGCCCGCGATCTGTATGCCCGACGGCCACCAGGGGTACGGCTTCCCCGTCGGCGGCGTCGGCGCGATCGACGCCCGGACCGGCTGTATCTCGCCCGGGGCGGTCGGTTACGACATCAACTGCGGCGTCCGGATGGTGCGGACGAACCTCACCTACGACGACGTGCGCGGCCGCGAGGAGGAGCTTGTCGACGCGCTGTTCGAGGCGATCCCCTCGGGGCTCGGCGGCGGCGGCGTGATCGACGGCACCGCCGACGCCGTCGAGGGCGCGCTCGAACGCGGCGTCGAGTGGGCGGTCGAGGCGGGCTACGGGATCGAGAGCGACCTCGCGCGCTGCGAGGACGAGGGGCGGCGCCCCGACGCGCGCCCGGAGTACGTCTCCCAGAAGGCGATGGACCGCGGGCGCAACCAGATGGGGTCGCTCGGCTCGGGCAACCACTTCCTGGAGGTCCAGCGCGTCACCGACGTGTTCCGCGCGGACGTGGCCGAGTCCTACGGGCTGAGGGAGGACGGGATCGTCGTCCTGATCCACTGCGGGAGCCGCGGGCTCGGCCACCAGACCTGTAACGACTACCTGCGCCGGATCGAGCAGGAGCACGGCGACCTGCTGGACGAGCTGCCCGACAAAGAGCTGGCGGCCGCGCCCGCCGGGTCCGAGCTGGCCGACGAGTACTACGGCGCGATGGGCGCGTGCATCAACTTCGCGTGGGTGAACCGCCAGCTGATCACCCACCAGACGCGCGAGACGTTCGGCGAGGTGTTCGACGCGGACCCGATCGAGGACCTCGGGATGGAACTGCTGTACGACGTGGCGCACAACATCGCGAAGAAGGAGACCCACGAGGTCGGCGTCGACGCCGAGGGGCGCCCCGCCGTCGGCGACGCGGCCGTCGACCGCGCGGAGCGCGAGCTGTACGTCCACCGCAAGGGCGCGACGCGGGCGTTCCCCGCGGGCAACGAGGACGTGCCCGAGGCGTACCGCGGCGTCGGCCAGCCCGTCATCATCCCCGGGAGCATGGGCGCCGGGTCGTACGTGCTCCGCGGCGGCGACGAGTCGATGTCGGTGTCGTTCGGCTCGACCGCCCACGGCGCCGGCCGCCTGATGAGCCGGACGCAGGCGAAACAGGAGTTCTGGGGCGGCGACGTCCAGGACGACCTCGAAGACGGTCAGCGGATCTACGTGAAGGCCCAGTCCGGCGCCACCATCGCGGAGGAGGCCCCCGGCGTGTACAAGGACATCGACGAGGTGATCCGCGTCAGCGACGAGCTGGGCATCGGCGACAAGGTGGCGCGGACGTTCCCAGTCTGTAACATCAAGGGGTGACGGCGGGCGCGGATACGGCGTCGCCGACGGCCGCGGGGCCTTTGTTTCCGCGGGCCGTTGAACGGGTCGATGGGCGACACCCCTGTGCCGTACCCCGTGGAATCACTGCGTGATCCGGAGACGCTGCTCGACCGGGACGCGGTCGCGGTCGAGCGCGTCGCGAGAGGACTCGACGCCGAGAGCTACGAGGCGCGGCGCGAGCGGTACGAGGACATCGACGGCGTCGTCCAACTCGGCGTCACGGACGGCGACGGCCGCGTGCTGCTACAGGACTGGAACGGCACGGGCGAGTGGGCGCCTCCGGGTGGAACCGTCGACCCTGGCGAGGACTGGGCGGCGGCCGCGCGTCGGAGCGCCGAGCGCTTGACGGGCGTCTCGGTCGGCGTCGACGGGGCGGTCCTCGTCGAGGACCTGCGGTTCGAGCGGCGCGACGGCTCGGCGTCGTTCTCCGCGTACGGCGTCTCGTTCGTGCTCTCACTGGCGGAGACCGCCCCCTCGTTCCGCGAGGACCCAACCGTCGCCCCCGGGAGCCGATTCTCGGGGGGCGACGCCGAACTCGCCTGGGTCTCGGCCGTGCCCGACGACACAAACGAGAACCACGTCGACCACGTCGATCTGTTCCTCCGGTTCGCGGGCGCCGACTGAACGTCGGCCGCTCGCGGATCAGCGCTCCCGCTTCGCGTCTCGGCCGAGGTGCTCCTCGACGGCGTCGACCTTCGCCGCGGCGGTCCCGTCGCTCGTCCGCTTGTCGTCTATCTTGAGGAACGTCGAGACCCGGTCGCCGTCGACCGCGTCGTGGGCGGCCGCCGCGGCCGCGAACAGCGTCTCCGCGTCGTCGGCCTCGATCACCGTGCCCATCGGGTTCGTCTCGTAGCTCACGTCGAAGTCGTCGAGCGCGGCGACGGCTGCCGCCACCTCCTCGGCCATGCTCTCTTCGATCACCGGCGCGACGCTCAACATCGCGATCGCTGTCATACCCCAGCGTGTGCCGCGGGCTCACTTAAGCTGTCGCGGGCGGGGCCGACCGCCCGCCTATTCGAGCGCGTCGCGCAGGAAGGAGAGCTGGTGCCCGACCGCGCCCTCGAAGTCGTCGCCGAGCACCGAGAAGTGGTCCGCGGGCATCGTGACGACGGTCCCGCGCGAGAGGCGCTCGCCGGCGGCCGCGACCGAGTCGGCGTCGACGATGGCGTCGTCGGTACCGGCCAAGAGCAGCGTGGGGGCGTCGACCTCGTCGAGCCGCGTCACGGGCCGGTAGCCGACGAGGCCGAGCAGCGACCGCGCGGGCGTCTCGTTGCGCCACGCCGACTCGCGGTCGACGAGGTCGATGTACTTGCGCTCCGCTCCCGGCTCGGTGATCGCGGCGCGCTCCTCGGGGTCGCCGACGATGGGCACGGTGCGGCCGCGACCGACCCGGTGGCCGAGCAGGTCGCGCAGCCCGGCGGCGCCGGACCGGAGGAGGTAGCGCCCGCCGCGCCGCAGGGCGATTGCGCGCCCGTCGAGCATCGGGACGAGGCCGACCACGGCGTCGACGTCGCGGCGCTCCGCGGCGAGCGTGAGGACGTGCGCGGCCGACAGCGACGCCCCCCAGAGCACGAGGTCGTCGCCGGCGTCGTCGACGCGCTTCGCGCGGTCGATGGCGGCCGCGTACGCGTCGCGCTGGCGGTCCAAGTCGACGAGCTGGGAGTCGCCGTCGGACGCGCCGAACTCGGGGTGGTCGAAGAGGAGCGCGGCGTAGCCCGCGTCCGCGAACCGCTCCGCGACGGCGGGGTAGCCGAAGCTCCGCTCCGCGCCGAGGCCCGGGGCCATCACGACGACCGGGGGGTCGTCCGCGTCGCCGCCTGGCAGGTACAGCGTCCCGCGGCAGGTCGCGCCGTCGACGTCGAACGCGACCGCGCGGGTGGCGAACCGCTCGCGGGCCGGGCGCGCGAGGCGGCGCTGCGCGCGGTTGACCGGCTTGCGTCGGGTCACCGGTCCGCCTCCGACTCGCCCGCGTCGGCGTCCGCCGCGTCCGACGAGGTCTCGGCCCCGTCTCCGGGCTCGTGGCTGAGCGTCTCCAGCACGCGCGACGAGAACTCGGTCTCGGAGATCTCGTAGCCGATGAGCGCCTCGAACCACTCGGCCTCCGCGTGCCACGTCCCGAGGACGTCGCCGGGCGAGCGGACCACCGTCCCCTCGACCCGGACGGGGTCCCACTCGCCGGCCTCGGCCTCGTCGATGAGCGCGTTGAGCGCGCGCCCGATCTCGCCGCGGTGGACCTCGCGGCCGGGGAACGCGGTCATGTACGTCAGCTCCAGCGGGTCGCCCCCGTCGATCGATTCGACGCTGACGCCGTAGCTCCTGAGCTCCGGCTCCAGATCGGTCGCCCCCTCGTCGCCGGTCATACCCGATCCGTCGGCGGGGCGGGATAAATCGGTACCGGCACGCGGCGGCGACGCGTCTGGGCGAACGGCGTCGGCAGAAAGCCGCGGACGGGGGGCGACCGCCGAGTGGCGGCCGCGGTAGGTTGTCAGAGGCACACGATTGTCCCGCGCGGCCGGACGGCAATACTCCGCGAAGCGATATAAACGCTCGGGCCGGGTACCATTTATGCGGCTCCCGTCCCTGTGTCCGGTCACATGCTCACCGCGGCCGCGACGGCGCTGACGCGAACCGACGACACCGCGGGCGTCGTCCTCGTCGGCGGGTCCGTGACGCTGTTGG
This sequence comes from Halorubrum sp. SS7, assembly GCF_005435055.1. Taxonomy (NCBI): domain Archaea; kingdom Methanobacteriati; phylum Methanobacteriota; class Halobacteria; order Halobacteriales; family Haloferacaceae; genus Halorubrum; species Halorubrum sp. SS7. Next base: position 26,619 of record NZ_SGXV01000013.1, on the reverse strand, counting down.
GGTGGATCCTCACGCCCCTGTGGCTCGCCGGCGTCCTCTTCGTCAGCCCCGCCGTCACCGTCGCGGCCCCGGTCGCGCTCGCGCCGTCGCTCGTGGCGCGCGGCTACCTCGTCCGGGTGACGCGGGCGGCGATCCAGCCCGGCGACGCCGCCGGCGCCCCGTCGCTCGTCGCCTGGGGGGAACTGGCCAGGGACGGCCTCAAGTCGGCGCTCCTGTCCGCGGCGCTGCTCGCGCCCCTCGCTGGCGGGCTCGCGGTCGCGGGCGGCGCCGTCGCCGCGCTCGTCGCGGGGCCCGTCGAGCCGGCGGCGACCGCGACCGCCGTCGAGTCGGCGCTCGGGCCGAACGGGCCGGCCGCCGTCGCCGTCGTCGCCGCCGGCGCCGTCCTCGCGCTCGTCGGCGCGTACCTGGCGGCGTTCGCGTACGTCCGCCCCGCGGCGCTCGCCGCGTTCGCCGCGTCCGGCCGCCTCCGGGACGGGCTCGACCCGCGAACGGTGGCCGGCGTCGCCGCGACGGGACCGTACGCGACCGGCTGGACGCTGGCCGTCGGGGCGCTCGCGGTCGGGTACGCCGTCGCGGCGCCGACGGTCCCGCTCGTCGTCGGCGTCGCCGTCGCCTTCCTCGCTCGGATCGTCGCACACGACCTCTACGGGCGGGGCGCGGCCGACAGCCTGACCGAGGAGACGGCGGCGGCGACCGCGCCGACCGCGACGCGGCAGCCGGTCGGCACGGCGCACGACGCCGCGCGCTCGGGCGAGGAAGCGGGAGCCAGCGCCGGGGCGAGCTCAGGTGTCGGTCCGGCCGGCGACGGACCCCCGGCCCCCGTGGTGTCGGGGGACGGCGGACGGCCGATGCGGAGCGAGCCGCCGGCCGCGGTTCAGGTCGGCCGCGGCGTTTCGGTCGGCGAGGGGAGCGACGCGGTCGGCGGCGACGGGAGCGACGAGTCCGCCGACGCCGACCCGACCCGCCCGGGCGGGGCGGGCGACGGGGACGCCGATCCGACCGGCGGCTTCGAGTGGGGGCCGGCGCTGTCCGAGGCGGAAGACAAGAGTTGATACGGGCGCGAGCGAACGCCCGGACATGCGCATCTCCGAGCGGGGGTACGGCGAGGAGGGCCGGGAACGGCTCACGCTGGTCCCCGAGAACGTGGACGACCTCTGGCACCTCGCGCACGTCCTCGAACCCGGGGACCTGGTCGAGGGCGACACCACCCGGCGGATCCAGCGGAACGACGACCAGATGCGGGACACCGGCGGGCAGCGCGAGCACATCTTCGTCACGCTGGAGGTCGAGGACGTGGAGTTCGCGCGGTTCGCCAACCGCCTCCGCGTCGGCGGGGTCATCGTCGGCTGCTCCCGGGAGGACCAGCTCAACGCCCACCACACGCTCAACGTCGAGGAGCACGACGAGATAACCGTCGAGAAGCACTTCAAACCGGACCAGACGGAGCGGCTGGAGGAGGCCACCGAGGCCGCGGAGAACCCCGACGTGGCCATCGCCACCGTCGAGGAGGGCGCCGCCTACGTTCACACCGTCCAGCAGTACGGCACGGAGGAGTACGCCTCGTTCACGAAGCCGACGGGGAAAGGCGAGTTCTCGCGGCCCCGCGAGGAGCTGTTCGCGGAACTCGGCGAGGCGCTCGCGCACCTCGACGCCGACGCCGTCATCCTGGCCGGGCCGGGGTTCACCAAGCAGGACGCGCGCGACTACATCGAGGAGGAGTACCGCGACCTCGCAGACCGGCTCACAACGGTCGACACCTCCGCGGCGGGCGACCGCGGCGTCCACGAGGTCCTCAAGCGCGGCGCGGTCGACGAGGTCCAGAAGGAGACCCGCATCTCGAAGGAGGCGAGCCTCATCGACGACCTGACCGAGAACATCGCGAAAGGCGAGAAAGCGACGTACGGCCCCGACGACACCGCCGAGGCCGCCGAGTTCGGCGCGGTCGAGACGCTGCTCGTCGTCGACGAGCGCCTCCGGACCGAGCGCCAGGGCGACGGCGACTGGGACATCGACGTGAACGCGGTGATCGAGTCGGTCGAGCGCCAGGGCGGCGACGTGGTCGTCTTCTCCTCGGAGTTCGCCCCCGGCGAGCAGCTCGCCAACCTCGGCGGCATCGCCGCGATCTTACGCTACCGGCTCCAGTGAGCGGCAGACAGTCGAAGTGCGCTGGCGCGTGCCTGCGAGCGCCCGGAGGGCGCGAGACAGCACGCGCGAGGGACGCCGCGAGCGACCGGAGGGAGCGAGCGGCGAGGCTGGGGAGGTGTGAGGTGCCGTGCGGGCCGGGGCTTCGGTGGCGTCCGTATCGATCGCCAGTTTACAAGTGTCACCTTCGTACGGCCGAGCGACCGGGACGTCGGCGCGCTCGGCCCGCGGATCGTCCACAGCGAAACCAGTCACGTGTAGCGGCCGTGACCTTATGAGAGCGGGCCGCCAACTCCGGATCGATGGCGGACCGACCCGGCGGTGACGAGAGCGTCTCGACGACCGCCGACCGCGAAAGGACCGACGACGTGGAGGCCGACGCCCGCTCCGACGCCGACGCCCGCTCCGACGCCGACGCCCGCTCCGATACCGACGCCCGCTCGGACGCCGACTCGCTCCCCGACGACCTCGACGACGCGGGCGTCGACGAGGAGGTGAAGCGCCGCCTCCGCGAGGCGTACCTCAACGACGAGGAGAACGCGCTGATCGTCACGCGGGTGCGCTCCGTCGGCGACCGCGTCGTCGTCGAGATGCGCCCGCCCCACGGCGACGCCACCCACACCGAGCGGTTCGACGCGCCCCGCGACGGATCCCTACAAGAGTCCGAGGCGTTCCTCGACTTTCTGGAGGCCGCCGGCGTCTCGCCGCTGGACGTGGACGAACTGGTTGGGACTCGCGTCCCCGCGACGTACGACCCGGAGACGGGGTGGCGAGTCGACGCCGCGTACCGCGGCGAGTCCGAGGCAGGCGGCGGAGACCGGGTCGCGGCCGCCCGCGAGTGGCTGTGGACCTACCGGGCGTGGCTGCTCGCGGCGCTGCTCGTGGGCGGCGAGCTCGCCTTTGTCGCCGTGCTCATCCTGGTGTACGCCTGAGCCGCGGACGCGACGCGCCGCGGCTCAGAGCACGCGGAGCCGGTATCCCTCGGCGGCGGTCTCGTCGGTGACGCGGCCCGTTTCCAGCGCCGCGTCGAGAATCTCGACGACGAACTCCTTCGGCACCTCGACGCCGATGAAGTCGGTCCCCTCGCGCGCCGTCGTGAGCCGCGCCATCGTTCGCTTCGTGCCGTCGTCGTTGTAGATGCTCCCCACGCGCTCGCCGTCGCGGCGGAACCGCAGCGTCACGTCGGTGGGTTCGAGCGCGTCGAAGCGCACCTCGAACACCCGGTCGTCGCTCTCCAGCCGCGCGAGGATCGCGCCGTCGTGCTCGACCACGGTGGTCTCCATACCCTCGCTACGGGCTCGACGCATATAACGGCGGCACGCGCTCGGGTCGCACGCGGGCGCGACGGGACGGCGTCAGGCCGCGTCCTCGGCGTCCAGGTAGCCGTTGACCAACTGCGGCGCCACGACGCCGACGAATAGCAGGACGCCGATCAGGACGGTGTCGCTCAGGCTCGTCGCGACGCGACCGCCGTACGCCAACGCCAACCCGACCGCCATGAACAGGAGGATGACCGCGTTCTCTCGGGAGACCATACGCGTGGCTGGCCGATCGAACGGCAAATACTCTTCGGGCGTTACTCGACGCTGCGCCCCTCAGTCGACGGTCGGGGCCGTCTCGTCGGTCGTCCCCGGGATCTCGAGTTCGATCTCGAGCTCCTGTTCGCCATACCCCTCGTAATCGATCTCGAGTTCGACGGGCTCGCCGAACGCGAACGGTAGCGTCCACTCGTCGCCGGTAAGGGTCAGCTCGTCGCCCGCCTGAAGCTGTTCGCCGACTTCGACCAGGAACCGGCCGGCCTCGGCGGCGGTCAGGCGGTACTCCTGTTCGAAGTCGCGGCCCTCTCTGATGAGGGTCAGGTCGTCTTCGGACTCATCTCGCGAGTCGGTATCCGTCTCTGTCATCTCCCGTCAGTTGCCGGCGCACGCGAATAAGCTGCGCGGTGGGGCCCCGAATGCGCTCGTCACTTCCCCCAGAAGGGGTCGCGCTTCCGCCGCGTTTCCAAGTAGCCCTGAAGCGCCTCGCGCTCGTCGGCGGTGATCTCCTCTTTCAGCTCCTGTTCGAGGATCTTCGCGTGCTTCTCGGGCACCTCGGTCCAGAGGGTGTCGCCCTCCTCGATGCCGCGGCCGACGGTCGGCCCGTCGATGGCGATGCTGACGCGCTCGCCCGAGCGCGCCTCGTCGACGTCCTCGCCCTGCTTTTGAATCCCGGAGAGGCCGCCGACGCGCTCGAACTCGTTGCCCTCGAAGTAGCCGACGTTGCGGTTGTTCTGGAGCGTGCCGGAGATGACCTCGACGCCGACGACCGCGGGGTCGTTCTGCCGGAAGGTGTGGTCGGGGAGGATGCGGAAGCGGGCCGGGCGCACGACCTTGTCGAGCACCGTCTCCTGTTGGGCGCGCTGCTTCTCCTCGACGTAGCGCTCGTAGTCCTCGACCAGCTGATAGATGACCTCGTTCTTGAACAGCTTCACGTCGGCGTTTTCGAGGTCCGACTCCGCGTTCTGGAGGAGGTCGACGTTGAACCCGAGGATGGCCTTGTGCTCGTCCTGGTTCGCCGTCTCCGCGACCGCGATGTCGCGGGGCGCGATGTCGCCGACCTCGGCGCGCAGGATGGGGACCTCGGCCTCCCGGAGCGCGTTCGCCATCGCCTCCAGCGAGCCGAGGGTGTCCGCCTTGACGACGACGCCGTTGTCGGCGGTCTCGACCTCGATCTCGGCCAGCTCCGCCTTCACCTCCTCGACGACCTGATCGACGGTGCGGTCGCGGACGACGCGGACCGGCGCGCCGGCCATCGCCTGATCGAGGTCGGGGGCGGCGATCTTCACGCCGGCCGCGGCGGCGACCTCGCCGACCTTCTCGAACTCCTTCTCGGTGCGGATCTCCGCGAGCGGCCGCGGGCGGAGCAGCGCGCGGATCTCGGTGACGATCGGCTCGTCCTGTCCGCCGACGACGACGGTGTCGCCGTTGCGGATCACGCCGTCGTAGACGACGGTGTCGACGGTGGCGCCGAACCCGCGCTCGTCTTTCACTTCGAGCACCGTCCCCTCGCCCGGGCCGGTGACGTCGATCGCCATCTCCTCTTTCATGAACCGCTGGGAGAGGCCCATGAGGACCGTCAGGAGGTCGGGGACGCCCTCGCCGGTGAGCGCCGACAGCGGGACGACGCCGATGTTCTTCTGGAAGTCCTGGACGCGCCAGTAGAGGTCGGCGGAGAAGCCGGCGTCCGACAGCTGGCCGATGATCTCGTAGAGGTTCTCGTCGAGCATCGACTTCGCGCGCTCGGACTGCGCGTCCATGCTCTTCTGGATCGGGTCGCCGTCCTGCGGGTTCCACCCGGGCGTCGTGTCGACCTTGTTGGCGGCGACGACGAAGGGCGTCCCCGTCCGTCGGAGGATGTCGATCGCCTCCTCCGTCTGCGGCTGGAAGCCGTCGTTGACGTCGACGACGAGCACCGCGATGTCGGCGAGCGCGCCCCCGCGGGCGCGCAGCGTCGAGAAGGAGTGGTGCCCCGGCGTGTCGATGAACAGCAGGCCGGGTAGATCGAAGTCCGACGGGTCGATCAGCTCGCCCGCCATCCCGGAGATGGTGTCGAGCGGGATGTCCGTCGCCCCGATGTGTTGGGTGATCGCGCCGGCCTCGCCCTCGCTGACGGCGGAGCCGCGGATCGTGTCGAGCAGGCTCGTCTTGCCGTGGTCGACGTGCCCCAGCACGGCGACGATGGGGGTTCGCAGGGTGTCCGCGTGTGTGTGGTCGGTCATATGTGATCGCCCCGAGAAGGTTATACCGTCTCTTGCGCCCGGCCGTCAGTTAAGCCTTTCAAAATGCCGCGACGAACGGCGGCGAGGAGCGCCCGGTCCGCGTCCGTCGCCCGTCCGACGCCCCGTGGCGTTTAATACCGTCGCCCGGAACCGTGCGGGTATGGTCGACATCCTCGCGGAGAACCTCTCCGGGAAGGCGGTGATGAGCTCCGACGGCACGGAACTCGGGGACCTGTACAACATCACGATGAACCTCGAGTCGGGGGAGCTGAACCACCTCCTCGTCAGCCCGCACGAGCAGCTCAGACACGAGCGCGTCGACTTCGAGTTCGACGAGATGGGGCGGCTCCGAGTGCCGGTCGCGAACGTGCAGGCGGTGAAAGACTACATCGTCGTCGCCCGCTGATGCAGGTCCTCGACTCGTCCGCGTTCATCCACGAGTACACGACCGACGAGGACGTGGTCTCCATCCCGGCGGTCCACGAGGAGCTCACCGGCGAGGTCGCGCTCCGGTTCGACGCCATGGAGGGCTCCGGGATGACCGTCCACGTGCCCGCGCCCGAGGCGGTCGACCGGGTCCGCCGAGCCGCGAAGGGCTCGGGCGACGCCGCGGAGCTGTCGGACACCGACATCCGGCTCATCGCGACCGCCTTGGAGCTTCACGCGACGCTCGTCAGCGACGACTACGCGATGCAGAACGTCGCCGAGCGGCTCGACCTCCCGGTCGAGCCCATCGACAGGGAGGGGATCACCGAGGAGCGGGAGTGGCGCTTCCAGTGCGTCGGCTGTAACCGCACCTTCGACGAGAACAAAGAGCGGTGTCCGATCTGCGGCAGCGACCTCACGCGGAAGAACCCGGCGTGAGCGGGCCGGAGAGGTGACGCGGTCCGACGAGGTGACGCGGTCCGACCGGGGAGGACGGGCCGACCGGGCGCCCGCGCCGCCGCGCCGCACGGGACCGACCGATTGAACAGGCGCGCCGCCGACCCGCCGCCATGAACGCCTTCGAGGAGCTGTCGCCGGACGCGCTCCGGGCCGGGCGGGCGGACGCGCTCGACGACGCCGTCGCGACCGCGCTGGCCGCGCACCCGCTCGACGGTGTCGAGACCGAGTACCCGCACTACCAGGGGACCGTGGAGGGGCCGGACGCGCCCCCGCGGCCCTCGGAGGCCCACCCCGTCTTCTACGGCTGCTTCGACTGGCACTCCGCCGTCCACAGCCACTGGGCGCTCGTCCGCGCGCTGCGGCTCGTCCCCGAGCACCCGAACGAGACCGAGATCGCGGCCGGCGTCGACGAGCGACTGACGCCCGAGAACGTCGCCCGGGAGGTCGACTACCTCGACGAGAACCCCGGCTTCGAGGAGCCGTACGGCTGGTCGTGGCTGCTGCGCCTCGCCGCCGAGCTCGACCTGTGGGACGACCCGCGCGCCGACGCGTGGCGCGAGACGCTCCGCCCGCTCGAAGACCGGGTCCGCCGCGGAACGCGCGAGTCGTTCCTCGGGGTCGACCGCCCGCAGCGCGTCGGGACCCACGGCAACACCGCGTTCGCGCTCGCCGGCGTCCTCGACTACGCGCGGGTCGTCGGCGACGCCGCCCTCGAACGCGAGGCCGAGGCGGCGGCGCGGCGGCTGTACGCCGACGACACCGCCGCGGTCGTCGGCGCGGAGCCGGTCGGGTGGGACTTCCTCTCGCCGGCGCTCGTCGAGGCGGACCTCATGCGCCGCGTCCTCGACCCCGACCCGTTCGCGACGTGGCTCGGCGGGTTCCTGCCCGACCTCAGCGCGCCCCCGCACGCCGCGCTGCTCGCGCCCGTCGACGTCGAGCCGGACGAGGGCGACGGCGCCGCGATACACCTGATCGGGCTCAACGTCTCCCGCGCGTGGTGTCTCGCCGGGCTGAGCGACGCGCTGGCGGAGCGGACCGGCCCCGTGGCGGCCCGGCTCCGAGAGCCCCTCGACGCCGCGGCGCGCCGCCACGCCGAGGCGGGGGCCGCGGACGTGCTCACCGACGACTACGCGGGGTCGCACTGGCTCTCGTCGTTCGCGCTGTACCTGCTGACGCGGAACGAGGCAGGGATCGCGCCCGGCGCCGCTTAGTCGGCTCCCGACGCGTCGCGCGCGTCGCCGTCGGTCCGGCCGACCGACTCGCCGTCGGCCGACCCGACTGCCTCGCCCTCCGCGATGCCGAGGGCGTCGTCCGAGAGGTCGCTGCCGTCGAGCCGGGGGACGCGCTCCCGGAGCCGGGCGGCGGCGGCGCGCGCCTCCGCGAACTCGACCTCTGCGAGCGCGCGCACCAGCGCGGCGGCCCGCTCCGCCCGGGCGCGCTGCCACGACTCCTCGCGCGACTCGTAGGTGCGGATCGCGCGCAGGAAGTCGGCCTCGGAGAACTCCGGCCAGTAGGGCGCACAGAAGTAGACGGCCGCCTCGTTCCCGTTCGCGTGCCACGGGAGGAAGTTCGACGTGCGCTCGTCGCCCCCGGTGCGGACGATCAGGTCCACGTCGCGGATCGGCCGGTCGTACAGCCGCTCCTCGACGGTCTCCACGTCGACGTCCTCGGGGGCCATCTCGCCGTTGTCGACGTCGCGGGCGATGGCGCGCGCGGCGTCGAGCAGCTCGGTCCGGCCGCCGTACGCGAGCGCGACGTTGAGCGTGAAGCGGTCGTTGGCGGCGGTGCGCCGCTCGGCGTACTCGACCGCGTCGCGGACCCGCGGCGGGAGGCGGGGCACGTCGCCGATGGCCCGGACGCGGACGCCCTGCTCGTGGACGCGGTCGGCGTCGGCGAACTCGCGCAGCTTGTGTTCCAACAGGTCGAAGAGGGGCTCTAACTCCTCGTCGGGGCGCTCGAAGTTCTCCGTCGAGAAGGCGTAGAGGGTCAGCTCCGAGACGCCGAGGTCGGCGCACCAGTCGAGGACGCGCTCGGTGGTGTCCGCGCCGGCGCGGTGCCCGTCGGGGGCGTCGTCGCCGCGCTCGCGGGCGTACCGCCGGTTCCCGTCCTGGATGACGGCGACGTGGGCGGGGACGTCGTCGATCTCGCGGCGGAGGTGTCGCCGGTACGCGCGCCCGGCAAGGCCGCGGAGTCGCTGCCACATGGTCCGAGGCCACGCCCCCGAGCGGTATACCTTTATGGATCGATCGGGCGAGGAGCGACCCATGGAGGCCGCCTACGTCGTCCGCGTCGCCGTCCGCCTCGACCCGCCGGCCGCCGCCGTCGACCCCGACCGCTTCGAGACGACGATGGAGCTCCCCGCGAGCGAGCCCGGAACCGACGGCTGGCTGTTCTTCCGCGACCGCCTGTGGCGCGGCGAGGTCGGCGACGAGCCGTCGTTCCGGCGGCTGGCGGAGGAACGGCTGGGACTCGCGGATGCGCCCGGCGCCGCGGTCGTCGCCGCCGACTTCCGGGAGCTGCGCGCCGACGAGGCGTACCTCGGCGCGCTGAAGGAGGCGATCGCCGACGAACTCGGCCGGTTCAACGCCGACTCGGTGGACGAGGCGCTTCACAAGTACCTCGGCTCGTCGGTTCACGTGCGGGAGTGAACGTCGGGCTCGGACCGGAACGGCGCCGCGGGACGAAGCCACAACGCACTTGCCCGCCGCCGTCGTACGGAGCGATCCGTGACCCCCGCCGACTACGATTTCCACCTCTTCGACCTCGACTGGACGCTCGTCGACGCCGAGTGGGAGTACACCCGGACGGTGTTCGACCGCGTCGGCGACCGGCTCGGCCGCGAGTTCTCGGACCGCGAGGCGCGCGTCCTCTGGCACGGGCTCGGCGGCTCCCGCGCCGAGACCCTCCGCGGGATGGGGGTCGACCCCGACGCGTTCTGGCCCGCGTTCCACGCCGTGGAGGACCCGGTCGCCCGCGCGGAGGCGACCTACCTCCACGACGACGCCGCGCGCCTGCTCGACCGCGTGGGCGAGGTCGGCGGGCCGACCGGCCTCGTCACCCACTGCCAGGAGTTCCTCGCCGAGCCGGTCCTCGACCGCCTCGACCTCGTCGGCCGCTTCGACGCGGTGGTCTGTTGTACCGACGAGACCGGCTGGAAGCCGGCGCCGGACCCGATAGAGGCCGCGATGCGCGAACTCGGCGTCGACCCCGCCCGCCACCGCGGCTACTACGTCGGCGACGGCGAGAGCGACGTGGCGGCCGCCTGGAACGCCGGCCTCGACGCGGTCCACGTCGAGCGCGTCGGCCACGACGAGCGCGGCCGCTGCGTCCTCGGCGACCGGCGCGTGCGCCGCCTCGACGAACTGGTCGGCGGGGACGGCCGGATCGACGCCGGCCGGAGCGGCGACGACCCGCTCGGCGCCGGCGGACCGGCCGACGCGTCGTGAGCGATTTATCCGCCCGCGAGGCGAGGCGACGATCATGACGAAGTGGTTCCACAGCGGCCGGCGCCGCGACCTCTGCGCGCTCCTGTACGACCACGGCGAACTGCGCGCGCAGTCGGCGAAGAGCCGGCTGGAATCGCACTACGACGAGCGGATCGACCCCGGGTCCTTCTACGGCACGCTCTCCGCGCTCGTCGAGGCCGGGTACCTCGACCGCCGGACGGAGGGGATCGCCGACGTGTACGCGCTCACCGACGCGGGCGAGGCCGCGCTGCTCGACCACTACGACTGGCTCGGCGAGCGGATCGAGGGCGGCGACGGCGGCGGCAACGGCGGCGACGGAAGGTAGCGAGGCGACGGGCGAGGGGCGGAGCGCCGCGGCCCGGACCTCAAGGATTAACAACTTCGTCGGCGTGGATTAACATATGACAGTCGTCAGCGTGTCCATGCCGGAGGAGTTGCTCGAACGGATCGACCGGTTCGCGGACGAGCACGGGTACACCGGCCGCAGCGAGGTCGTCCGCGAGGCCTCGCGGAACCTCCTCGGCGAGTTCGAGGACGCCAAGCTGGAGGACCGGGCCCTGATGGCCGTGGTGACCGTCCTGTTCAACTACGAGACGACGAGCGTCGAGGAGCGGATGATGCGGCTGCGACACGAGGACGAGGGGATCGTCGCCTCGAACTTCCACAGCCACGTCGGCTCGCAGTACTGTATGGAGCTGTTCGTGCTTGAGGGGGGCCTAGAGGAGATATCGGCGTTCGTCGGGAAGGTCCGCGCGACGAAGGACACGCTCACGGTCGATTACAGCGTCACGCCGGTCGACGAGTTCGGCGCCGGCGCGCTCGGCGACGCCCACGCCCACGGCGGACACGGGCACGGAGGGTCCGAGGAGGCGGAGGGAGAGACGGACGCGACCGCGGAGGCGAACGAGGACGACTGAGCGGGCCGCGGTCCGGAACGACGGACCGACCGTTCGCCCGCCTCAGGCGGTCTCGGGGCGGACGGACTCGAGCGCCGCGTCGAAGTCCTCGCCGGTGATCCCGACCTCGTCGGCGTGGTCGTTGGCGGCCTCGCCGTGCTCGTCGGCGACGCGCTCGATGGCGCGCATCGCGGCCGCCCGCGACAGCGAGGCGATCTCCGCGCCGGAGTACCCCTCCGTCTCGTCGGCGACCCGATCCAGGTCGACCCCGTCGTTCAGGGGCTTCTCGCGGGTGTGAACCTCCAGGATCTTGCGCCGGGCCTCGCGGTCCGGCTCGGGCACCTCGACGTGCGTCTCCAGTCGGCCGGGACGGAGCAGGGCCGGGTCGAGCGCGTTCCGCCGGTTCGTCGCCGCGAGGACGACGAGGTTCGGGTTGTCGCTGGCGCGGTCGAGCTCGGTCAGGAGCTGGGAGACGACGCGCTCGCTCACGCCGGAGCCGTCGCCGCCGGCCGCGTCGCGGTCGGTCGCGACCGCGTCGATCTCGTCGAAGAAGACGATCGCGGGGGCCGCCTGCCGCGCCCGGTCGAACAGCTCGCGGACCGCCTTCTCCGACTCGCCGACGTACCGGTCGAGCAGCTCCGGCCCCGCGACCTGGATGAAGTTGACGCCGCTCTCGCCCGCGATGGCGCGCGCGAGCAGCGTCTTCCCGGTCCCGGGCGGGCCGTACAAAAGGACGCCGGTCGGGGGGTCCGCGCCGGCCGCGTCGAACAGCGGGCCGTACGACAGCGGCCAGGTCACGGCGCGGTCGAGCTCCGCCTTCGCGTCGTCGAGCCCGCCCACGTCGGCGAAGTCGGTGGTCGGCTGCTCGGCGACGTACTCGCGCATCGCGCTCGGCTCGACGTTCGCGTGGGCGGCCTCGAAGTCCGCCTTTCCGACCGTCACCTCGTTCAGCGCGCGGGAGTCGGACTCGCGGGCGCGCCGAAGCGCGGTCATCGCCGCCTCCTGCGCGAGCCCCTCGATGTCGGCGCCGACGAACCCGTGGGTGCGGCCCGCGATCCGGTCCAAGTCCACGTCGTCGGCCAGCGGCATCCGGCGCGTGTGGACGTCGAGGATCTGTCGGCGACCGGACTCGCCGGGGACGCCGATCTCGATCTCGCGGTCGAACCGACCGCCCCGCCGGAGCGCGGGGTCGATGGTGTCGACGCGGTTCGTCGCGCCGATGACGATCACGTCGCCGCGCGCGTCGAGCCCGTCCATCAGCGAGAGCAGCTGGCCGACGACGCGGTTCTCCACGTCGCCGCCGTCGTCGCGCTTGCCCGCGATCGAGTCGATCTCGTCGAAGAAGACGATGGCCGGCGCGTCCTCGCTGGCGCGCTCGAACACCTCGCGGAGCCGCTCCTCCGACTCCCCCTTGTACTTCGACATGATCTCCGGCCCGTCGACGGTGATGAACGTCGCGTCGACCTCGTTGGCGACGGCGCGGGCGATGAGCGTCTTCCCGGTCCCCGGCGGCCCGTGGAGGAGGACACCCTTCGGCGGGTCGATGCCGAGCCGGGTGAACACCTCCGGCTCGGAGAGCGGCAGTTCGATCGTCTCCCGGACCAGCTCCAGCTCCTCGTCGAGCCCGCCGATGTCCTCGTAGGTCGCGCCCGCGGTGTGCTCGGCCGGCGGGGCGTCGCCGCCCTTCGGTCGGGCGTCGGCTCCCGGGGGATCAGCCCCCGAGCCGGCGGCGGGCGCGGACCGGTCGTCCGCCGACGGGCCGGCGCTGTCGGCCGCGCCCGCCCCGTCGCCGGCGTACTCGACCGACACGTCAGTCGCCGCCGTGATGCGGACGGTCCCCGCCGGCGCCGTCCGCGCCACCACGAAGCGCAGGCCGCCGAGCCGCTCGACGTGGACGGCCTCGCCCTCGGTGACGGGGCGGTCGCGGAGCTCCCGGGAGAGCGCCCGCTCGACCACCTCGCGGCTCACGTCCACCTCCGCGAGGCGGCCGGGCGCGGTCAGCGTCGCGCGCTCGGCGTCGGACACGTCGACCGGGGCGATCGTGACGGTGTCGCCGACCTTCACGCCGGCGTTCGCGCGGGTGTCGGCGTCGATGAGGACGGAGCCGTCTGGCGCGTCGGGACCGCCCGGCCACACCTTCGCGACCGCGGTGCGCTCGCCGCGCACCTCGACTGTGTCGCCGCTGAGGAGGGCGAGCCGCTTGCGGGCCGACTCGGGGAGCCTGGCGATGCCCCGGCCCGCGTCCCGCTTCTCGGCGGCACGCACCGTGAGCCGGAGCCCTGCGGTGTCGTTCATACGCCACGTTCTCGCCGGCGGCTCTTTATCCTTGTCCGGTCGCCGCGAGCGACCGTCCGAACGCGCTTCGGAGCCGCCGGTCGCCGAACCCCCCGATCCGGCGCCGACCCGGGCAGCGAGTCGGGACCAAAACCGGTTTGTGCGCGCTCCGGAACCGACGGGTGTCCCCGATGAAACGCGAAATCGCCGAACGGCTCGACGCGGCGTTCGACAGCCACGAGGTCCGTCGCCGGCTCCACGACGTGCCGCCGCACGAGGTGTACGAGGTGTCGGTCGACGGCCGCCGCGCCGTCTACAAGGGGAACACCGGCCCGACCGGGAACGCGGAGCGGGAGGGGCGGGTGATGGCCGCCGTCGCCGACCGTACCTCCGTCCCGGTGCCCGAGCCGCTGTGTATCGGGGACAGCTACTACGTCGCGGCGTGGCACCCCGACGCCCCCGCGGCCGAGGCGGACCACGAGGCGGACGCGGCGTGGGCGCGCGCCGCGGGCCGCGGGCTGGCGACGCTCCACGAGGAGACGGCGCCGCTCGTCGACGCGTACGGCGCGTTCCGGGTCGACGAGGCGTTCGCGGTCCGCGGCCGCGACGAGTGGCACGCCGCCGCGGTCGAGTACGTCGAGGGGCGCCGCCCGGTCCTCGCTCGGTACGGGCACGCCGACGCGGCCGACCGAGTGCTCGACCACCTCGCCGAGCGGCCCGACGCGTTCGCCGGCGCCGGCGGGCCGGTCTGCTGTCACGGGTGGGCCACGCCCGAACACGTCGCCGTCGCCGACGGCGCGGTGACGTGCGTGATCGACTTCGAACACGCGATCGCCGCGCCCGGCGAGTACGACTACTGGCGGACGGTCCTCCCGGCGTTCGGGCCGGGGGAAAGCGAGCCGCGGACCGCGTTTCGCGAGGGGTACGAGTCGGTCCGGTCGCTGCCGCCCGGATTCGACCGGCGAGCGCCCCGATACGCGCTGTTGAACACGGTGTACTACTTCGAGTCGCTGTACGTTCAGGACCAGAACGGCCCGGCGGAGACCGCGCGGAAGGCCGACCGACTGCGGAGCCGGATCGACGCGATACTGGACGACCTCGCGTGAGGGCGACGCGGCGCGCCGGCCGGGCGCGACCGCAACCCCCTTCCCTCGGCCGCCCGGCCCCACGGGTATGCAACCGACCGGCCACCTGCGGGGCGACGCGGTCCGCGTCGGCGGGGACGCCCGCCAGCGCTTCTACGACGCCCGGGGGTACGGGCGACCGCTCGACGGCAACGAGATCGCGCTCTCGCGGGTCGAGGCCGCCCACCTGCTGTTCCGCGGCGACCTCTCGGGGATCGAACTCGGCGGCGACGGGAGCGCCGGGACCGACGCCGACCCGGTCGGCTTCGAGCGCTTCTTCGTCGCGAGCGCCGCCGCGGCCGACCGCTTCGCGGTGCGGTTCCTCGTCTACTCGGACCTCCGCGACCGCGGCTTCTACCTCTCGCCCGCACGCGAGCCGTGGCCCGGCGGGCGCGACGCGGCGAGCGACGCGGTCGACTTCGTCGCCTACGAGCGCGGCGAGACCCCGGACACGGGGAACGTGAAGTACCCGATCCAGGTCGTCGGCGAGCGCGAGTCGGTCGCGGCCGCCGGGCTCGCGGGACGCACGCTCGCGGTCGTCGACGAGGAGTCGGACATCACCTACTTCGCGGCGGAGGGGGGCGCGATCGACGGCGGGACCGGGTACGAGCCGCCGACGGGCCTGAGCGGCGTCCTCCTCGCGGACCGCGTCGTCGTCTGGGACGCCCCCGAGGACCTGTACGACCGCGGGTTCTACGGGCGCCCGCTCACCGGCCGCGCCGCCGACGTCGAGGGCGCGCTCCAGCTCTCACTCGTCGAGGCCGCGTCGCTGGCCGCCGACGGGCGCCTGTCGCTGTCGGCGTCGGTGGGGGACCCCGAGGTCGCGGACGCGGAATCGGGGGACGCCGCCGCCCGGATCGTCGCCCGCGGCCGCGACGTGGAGGGCGAGCGGTTCGACCGCCGGCTCGCCGTCTACCGGCGCCTCCGCGCGGCCGACGCGGTGCCGAAGACCGGCTTCAAGTTCGGCGCCGATTTCCGGACGTACCTCGACGTGGAGACGGTCGAGGACCTCCCGCACTCCGAACACCTCGTGCGCGTGGTGGGGCCGGGTCACGAGTTCTCTCCCCGTGAGCTCTCGCTCGACGTGCGGCTCGCGGGCGGCGTCCGCAAGGAGATGGTGTTCGCGCTGACCGAGGTCGGCGGCGGCCACCTCGGCGACGGCGCCGACGCGCCCGCCGCCGACGTGGAGTGGCTCACCGTCGACCGGCTGACGCCCTGACGCCCGGGTCGGCGCGAACAGAAGGCTTTTTTGACCGCTCGCCGTCGTCGCGTCCATGCCGTTTCCCTCCGCGTCCGACGCCGAGTCGGGCACGTACGACATCTCGACCGTCGACCTCAGCGACGACCGCTACGAGGTGACGCAGTCGCTGGTCCGGAACAAGTACGCCGTCCGGGACAGCGCCGGAAACGTCGTCCTCCGCGGGAAACAGAAGATGTTCAAGCTGAAAGAGGAGTTCCCGTTCGTCACCGGGGACGGCGGGGACGCCTTCTCGGTGAAGGCGGGCGGGATCGTCGACATCGGCGGCAACTACGCCATCGTCGACGCGGGCACCGGCGAGGAGGTGGTCGTGCTCGACGAGGACTACTCGCTGTTCGTCGAGAACTGGACGGTCCGCGACCCCGACTCGGGGGAGGCGCTGGCGACGATCAAGTCGAAGAACAAGCTGCTGTCGGCGCTCCGGCACCTCGTCGGCGCCGCGAACCTGATCCCGAACAAGTACGAGATATTCGACGCCGACGGCGGCCACGTCGGCGACATCGAGGGGCAGTTCTCGATGCGGGACGCCTACACGGTCACCATCGACGACGCGAGCGACGTGCCCAAGGAGGCGGTGATCGCCGCCGCCTGTATCCTCGACGCCCTGGAGAACCAGTAGCGGCGCTCGACGGCGCCCCGGTGGAGACCGCGGCCGCGCTACGGTCGGAACTCGTCCGCGTAGTCCGCGACGAACTCGCGGACCGTCCGCGGCGGGCGCCCGAGGACCGCCTCGACGTCGCCCGTCGTCCGGCCGGAGCGACCCAGCCGCACGACCGAGTACTCGGCGGTCATGAACGCGACGAACCCCGGGGAGAAGCCGCGTTCGTACATCCGCCGCGCGAACGTCAGCCGCGACGGGTCGGCGTACGCGATCGGTCTGTCGAGCACCTCTGTGAAGACGTCGGCCACCTCCTCGAAGTCGAGCGCGGCCGGGCCGGTGAGGTCGTACGCCCGGTTCGCGTGGCCCGGCTCGGTGAGCACCCGCGCGGCGACCGCCGCGACGTCCCGCGCGTCGGTGAAGCTCAGGACGCCGTCGCCGGCCGGGACGAATATCTCGTCGCGCTCGACGATCTCTCGGCGGTGGATCTCGCTCAGGTTCTGGGCGAACCACGAGGCGCGGAGGAACGTGTGGTCCATGCCGGTCCCGGCGAGGTGGCGCTCGATCCGACGATGGGGGAGGACCGGGAGCTTCTCCGCGCCGAGGATCGAGAGGAACACCACGTGCTCGACGCCCACGCGGTCGGCGGCGTCGGCGAACTCGCGGACGTCGCTCACCGCGCTCCCCGGCGGGTACAGGAGGAAGAGCCGGTCGGCGCCAGCCAGCGCCGCCCCCCACGTCTCGGGGCGACCGAGGTCGAACGCCACGGGCTCCGGCCCGTCGCCGAACGCGTCCCGCGCGTGCTCCGGGCTCCGGGTCGCCACGCGGACGGACGCGTCCCGGTCCGCGAGCGCTCTGACGAGCGGATCGCCGACGGTCCCTGTCGCGCCGGTGACGAGCAGCCGGTCCGTCATCGCTCGTCCGCGACCTTCGGCATCTCGCCGACGTACGTCTCCGCTTCGAGGCAGTCGAGGACGAACGCCGCGACGTTCGCCCGCGCGGCGGCGTCGCGCATCCCGAGCGTGAGGTCCGTCCCGTGTCGGAACGCGCCCGTGTGCTCGTCCTCGGTGAGGCGCGGGGCGCGAACGACCGTCCAGCGCGCGTCGCTGGTCCGAACGGTCTCGACGTGGTCGCGGGCGTCTTCGAGAGCCGCCCGCGCCAGCAGCTTCAGGAGCGACTCCATCACCCTCCCGCCGAGACTCACCGACTCGCCCTCCTCCCTGACACCCGCGCCGACGAGCGTCACGAAGCGATCGACGCCGTGCTGGTCCATCGCCGCGAGCACGTGCTCGCCGGCCGCCGTGAGGAGGTCGTCCGGGCTCCCGTCGGTCTGTCCGAGGACGCTGACGACGGCGTCGACCGAGGCCTCGTCCCCGCCGACGGCGCGGTCGACGCCGTCGCCGGTGTACGCGTCGCCCGCGACGACGGCGACCCGGTCGTCGTCCCGGACCGACGACGAGAGGCTCGCGGGGTCCCGGACGAACGCGACCACCTCGTGCCCGCGGTCGAGCGCCTGTTCGACGAGCGGTCGGCCGGTTCGTCCCGACGCACCGAATACTGCGATTCGCATACCGGAGAGTGGCGCGCCGAGGGCATATACTTGTAACTTCGAAGCTTCGAAGTGTTAGCCCGCGTTCGGCCTGTATCCCAAAGATACAATAGCAATAGCGTCCAGTGATCGCTCGATGAACGGACAGAGCGATGTGCCGGACGTGCCCGGACTGAGCGGGGGATTGACTCGCGCGGAGGCGACCGCCCTCCGGGAGTCGTTCGCCCCGGAGGAGCAGGAGCGCATCGGTCGGACGGTGGCCGAGCTCCTGGATCTCCTCGGAAAGACCCACACGATGGCGGTGTTGAGCGCGTTCGCGTTCGCCGAGGACTCGCTGCGGTTCAGCGACCTGGAGAGCGAACTCGACGCCGCCCCGAACACGCTCTCGGCGCGGTTGAAGGAGCTGACCGAGGCGGGGCTGCTCGACCGCGAGGCGTACGACGAGGTGCCGCCCCGGGTGGAGTACACGCCGACGGAGAAGGCGGAGTCGCTGTTCCCCGCCTTCGCGCACCTCCACCACTGGGCGATCGAACACGAACTCTGACGTGCCGAGCGGTCGACCCCGCTCGCAGACTTCATTTTTCGTAGTAACGTCGGACGTTCGAAGTCGGGAGTATATGCCGCCGGATCCGGTAATACGGATATGCCTACACAGGACACGGCGGGACCGACCGATCGGTCCCGAGACGGCAGCGCCGGCGAGCCGGCGGCCGCCGCCGCGATCGACGTCGACGGGCTCGAACTCACCTACGCGGACGGGACCGTCGCCGTCGACGGGATCGACATGACCGTTCCCGAGGGGGAGTTCTTCGGCTTTCTGGGGCCGAACGGGGCCGGCAAGACGACGACGATCAAGGTGTTCGCGACGCTTTTGTCCCCGACCGGCGGAACGGTCCGGGTCAACGGCTTCGACGTGCGCTCCGACTCCCGGAAGGTCCGCGAGTCGATCGGGTACATGGCTCAGGAGACGAGCATCGACCCCGAGCTCACCGCCGCGGAGAACATCCGGTTCGCCTGCGAGGCGTACGGAGTCCCGCGGGACGAGCAGTCCGAGCGGGTCGACGAGCTGCTCGACCTCGTCGACCTGGCGGACGTGGCCGACAAGCGGGCCGAGGAGTTCTCGGGCGGGATGAAAAAGCGGCTCGACGCCGCGACCGCGCTGGTCCATCGGCCGCCGCTCGTCTTCCTGGACGAGCCGACGACGGGGCTCGACCCGAAGGCCCGCAACCGACTGTGGGAGTACTTCCGACGCATCAACGACCTCGGGACGACGATCTTCCTGACGACGCAGTACCTGGAGGAGGCGGACCAGCTCTGCGACCGCCTGGCGGTCATCCTCGACGGCGAGATCGTCGCCGACGGGAGCCCGAGCGAGCTCAAACGCGAGGTCGGGGGTGAGGTCCTCGACGTGGAACTGGAGGGCGACGGGACGGCAACCGAGCGGGCCGCGGCGATAGCGCGGGAGTTCGACGCCTTCGCGGACGCCTCGGTCGCCGAGACCGAGGAGGGGATCAGCGTCACCGCGGAGACGGCCCGGGAGCACGGCACCGACCTCCTCGTGGCGCTCCGGGACGCGGACGTAACGGTGACCGGGTTCAACATCCGGGCGCCGACGCTCGACGACGTCTTCCTCGCGATCACCGGGGAAGAGCTCGACACCGACGACGGGGAGGTGGCGCAATGAGCGCGCCCGCGAACGACCGCTCGGGGTCGAGCGCGCGCTCCGGGAACACGTTCGTCGGCGACGCGTGGGTGAACTTCAAGCGGTGGAACCTCAAGGCCGTGCGGAACCCGTTCGTCCTCGTCGTCTCGCTCGTCCAGCCGATCATCTTCCTCGTGCTCTTCACGGAGGTGTTCGGAAACGTCGCGGGCGGCGCGGTCAACCGGGGGCTACCGGGGATCAGCTACGAGACGTATCTCGTGCCGGCGATCACCATTCAGGTGGCGCTCGCGGCGGCGATCACCTCCGGCGTCGGGCTCGTGAACGACATCGAGAACGGGATGTTCGAGAAGGTGCTCGTCACGCCGATGAGCCGCACGGCCGTCTTCGTCGGCAAGACCGCCGCCGAGGTGTTCCGGATCGCGGTCCAGATCGCGATCATCCTCGGGCTCGGCGTCCTCCTCGGCGCCGACATCGTCACCGGCGTCGCCGGGGCGGCGGGGATCGTCGCGGTCGGGATCCTGTTTTCGCTCTGGTTCGTCGCGTTCTCGAACGCCGTCGCGATCCTCACGCGAGACCAGGAGTCGACGATCATCAGCGCGAACCTGCTGCAGTTCCCGCTGTTGTTCCTGTCGAGCGCGTTCCTCCCGCTCGAAGCGCTCCCGGGGTGGATCCAGACGTTCGCCCGCGTCAACCCCGTGACCTACGGCGTCGACGCCGCTCGCTCGCTCATGATCGACCGGGACGTGATGACGGTCATCGACGTCGCGTGGTTCGGCGGGACGCTCGACGGCGTCGCGCCCGGCGTCGCCGTGCTCGTCGGGCTCGACCTCGTGTTGGGCGCCGTCGCCGTCGTGCTGCTCTCCCGCGCGTCGAGTTCGGACGTGAAGTAGGTGGGAGCGCCGGCGCCGCTTCGGGGCGCGAGCGGTCGGAGGGCGTGCCCTACTCCCCGCCCAGCTTCGACTCGCCGACCGCGTCGCCGCCCTCGATGACCTCGGTGCCGCCCATGTACGGGCGCAACGCCTCGGGGACGGTGACGGTGCCGTCGTCGTTCTGGTAGTACTCCAGGATGGCGACGACGATCCGCGGGACCGCGAGCCCCGAGCCGTTCAGGGTGTGGAGGTACTCCGCGGACTCGTGGTGCTCCTCGCGGTACCGGATGCCGGCGCGGCGCGCCTGGAAGTCCTCGAAGTTCGAGACGGACGAGACCTCCAGCCAGCGGCCGCCCTGCTCGGGGCCCTCGTCCATGTCGTCGGCCGGCGCCCACACCTCGATGTCGTACTTCTTCGCCTGCGTGAACCCGAGGTCGCCGGTACACATCTCCAGGATGCGGTAGGGGAGCTCGAGGCGGCGCAGCACCTCCTCGGCCTCGTCGACGAGCCCCTCGAAGCGCTCGTCGCTCTCCTCGGGCCGGACGAAGTTCACCATCTCCACCTTGTTGAACTGGTGGACCCGGACGATCCCGCGGGTCTCGGTGCCGTGTTCGCCCGCCTCCTGCCGGAAGTTCGGCGTGTACGCCTGGTACTTCAGCGGGAGGTCCTCGCCGAGGAGGATCTCGTCGCGGTGGAGGTTCGTGACGGGCACCTCCGCGGTCGGGAGCAGCCAGAGGTCGTCGTCGTCGTACGCCTCCTCGTTGGAGCCCTCGACGCGGTAGGCGTCCTCGGTGAACTTCGGCAGCTGGCCGGTGCCGCGCATCGACGCGGAGTTGACCGGGATCGGCGGGAACACGTCCTCGTACCCCTGCTCGCGGTGGACGTCGAGCATGAACTGGATCAGCGCGTGTTCGAGGCGGGCGCCGTCGCCCTTCGCGACGTAGAAGCCGCCGCCCGCGACCTTCGCGCCGCGCTCGAAGTCGAGGATCTGTAGCTCCTCGCCGATGTCGTAGTGCGGCTCGACGTGGTCTGGGAGCTCGCGGCGGTCGTCGAACCCCTCGCGGCGGCGCTCGACGTTCTCGGACTCGTCTTCGCCCACGGGGACCGAGTCCTGCGGGATCTGCGGCAGTTCGAGCAGCGACGCCTCCAACTCGGCCTCCAGTTCGTCGGCCCGCTCCTCGACCTCCTGAAGCTCCGACTTGAGCTCCTGCGAGCGCTCGATCGCCTCCTGGGCCGCCTCCTCCTCGCCGGCCTGTTTCAGCTCACCGATCTTCGAGGAGACCTCGTTGCGCTCGTGACGGAGGTCGTCGCCCCGCTGTTTCAGCTCTCGCCACTCCTCGTCGACGTCGAGTATCCGGTCGAGGTCCACGTCGACGCCCTTGTTGTCGAGCGCCTCGCGGACGACCTCGGGGTTCTCCCGGACGAACTGTCGAGACAGCATTTAGCGGGGATTCCGCGGGGCGACCCAAAACCGTATCGGAGCGTCGGCAGCGGTTGGCACGGGGCCCGCACGGCGGACGGCGCCGCGGGCGCCGGTTCAGGGGACGAACGCGAAGTTCGCGACGACCATCAGCAGCGCGAGCGCGGCGACGACGACGCCCGTCACGCGCATCGCCAGGACCCGCGTGTCGCTCGGTTCGATCCGCCCGGTCGAGCCGTCGGGCGAGCGCGTCTGCCAGCTCATCATCTTTCGGGGGAACGCCGCCATCGCCAGCGCGCCGCCGGCGACGAGGAGGGGGACGGCGACGAAGAACAGTCGGAAGGGTGCGGGGAGCATGCGCCGGGGACTGCTCGCGCGAGCCAACAAAGCGTTACGGAGTCGAACCGTTCGCGGGGGTCGCCGCGATCGGGCGGCGTGGCGCGGACGACGCTCGCCGTCAGTACCCGCCCGGCAGCGCCATCCCGACCGCGAGCGCGACGAGCGGGACCGCGGCGACAGCCGCGTACCACAGTCCGGCGCCGCCGAGGAGGAGGTACGTCGAGACGCCGTAGCCGGTCGGGTCCCAGTCGGCGCCGAGCCGCGGGAGGCCGAGCGCGGCGACCGCCGGCGCGACGATTCCGACGAGGACGGTGCCGATCAGCGCCGTGAGCAGGAACCCGGAGCTCCAGGCGGGGCCCGCCTCGGCGGCGCGCGTGACCGTGACCGCGACGCCGACGAGGTACGGGACCGAGAGCCCGACCGAGACGCCGAGGTACGAGGGGAGGAGCCGGCCCGTCGGCGGCAGGGCGCGGAACAGCGCGCGGAGGCGCTCGGCGGCGAGGAACGGCGCGCACAGCCCCGCGGCGACGATGCCGGGGAAGAGGAACAGCGCGACCGTCCACAGCCAGCCGACGACCGCGTCGGCGACGGCGGGGACCGCGAGGGGCGCGGCCGAGCCCGAGAGCGAAAGGACAGTTCCCGAGAGCGGAGGGGCGGCGCCCGAGAGGGCGGAGAGGGCAGAGACCATGCGCCAGAGAGCCCGCGCCGGCGACAAACGTCTTGTGGTGCCTCGGGGCGGGCCGCCGCGGAGCCCGCGACCCGGAACCACCAGCGTTTATCCCGCTCGCCGCGACCGGCCGACAACGATGCTCATCACGGGCGCGACGCTGGCCGACGGCCGGGTTCGAGACGTGCGGATCGGCGACGACGGACGGATCGACACGGTCGCCGGAGGGCTCGGCGCCGACGCCGGCGAGCGCGTCATCGAGGCCCGGGGGAGACACCTCCTGCCGGGCGCGGTCGACGTCCACGTCCACTTCCGCGAGCCGGGCGGGAGCCACAAGGAGACGTGGACCTCGGGGTCGCGGAGCGCGGCCGCGGGCGGCGTCACGACCGTCGTCGACCAGCCGAACACCTCGCCGCCCACCGTCGACGGCGCGGCGTTCGACGAGAAGGCGGCGCTCGCGGCCGAGTCGCTCGTCGACTACGGGATCAACGGCGGGGTCACGGCGGAGTGGGACCCCGAGAGCCTCTTCGACCGCCCCCTCGTCGCGCTCGGCGAGGTGTTCCTCGCGGACTCGACGGGCGACATGGGCATCGACGCCGACCTGTTCGCCGACGCGCTCGACGCGGCGGCCCGGCGCGACGTGCCCGTCACCGTCCACGCCGAGGACGCGACGCTGTTCGACGAGCGCGCGCTCGACGGCGACCTCGGGGGCGCCGGCACGGCCGCGACCGCCGACGCGTGGTCGGCCTACCGGACGGCAGACGCCGAGGTCGCCGCCGTCGAGCGCGCGCTCGCGGCGGCCGCGGACCGCGACGCGCAAGTTCACGTCGCGCACACCTCGACGCCGGAGGCCGTCGACGCCGTCGTCGAGGCCCGCGACGACGGGGCGGACGCGACCTGCGAGGTCACGCCGCACCACCTGTTCCTCTCCCGCGAGCGGGCGCGGTCGCTCGGGACGTTCGGCCGGATGAACCCGCCGCTCCGCTCGGAGGAGCGCCGCGAGGCGCTGTTCGCGCGGCTCGCCGAGGGCGCGGTCGACGTGGTGGCGACCGACCACGCGCCCCACACCGTCGCGGAGAAGCGCCGCGGGCTCGTCGACGCGCCGAGCGGCGTCCCCGGCGTCGAGACGCTGTACCCGCTCCTCCTCGAATCGGCCCGGAAGGGGGAGCTGTCGCTCGAACGCGTCCGCGACGTGGTCGCCGCGAACCCCGCAGAGACGTTCGGCCTCGACCGGAAGGGACGGGTCGCGGAGGGGCGCGACGCCGACCTCGTCCTCGTCGACACGGCCGACCCGCGGGAGATAGAGGCCGCCGCGCTCCACAGCGCCTGCGGGTGGACCCCCTTCGAGGGGCTCCGCGGCGTCTTCCCGGAGGTCACCCTCGTCCGGGGCGAGGTCGTCTACGAGCGCGACCCGGCGACCGGCGCGGCGTCGTTCGGCGAGCCGGTCGGTCGGAACGTCGGGGGGTCGTAAGTTCGCGACTGACGGCCCGGTCGCGAGGCGCGAATCGTCGCCCGCGACCGTCGGCGCGAAGTGCCGAAATCGGCCGAGACGAGCGGACCGCCGCCGGCGGAACGCATATGCCGTTGCTCGCCTTACCCGTGGTATATCGATGATCACGGGGAGCATTCGCACGGTCGCCTCCGGACGGGAGCCCGACCCGAGCGAGGCCGGCCGAACATGACGGACCCCGGAGAGTCGGGGCCGTTCGGCGCCGGTCCCGCGGAGCCGGTGGACGGCGAGTCGGAATCGACCGGCGGCGAGGTCGGCGGGGCGGCCGCCGCCGCGGGCGTCGACCCCGAGACCCCCGCGGACGTGGCCGCGCTCGCGGACCGAATCGTCGAGGAGGTCGAGGACGTGATCGTCGGCAAGCGCGACGCCGTCGAGCACGTCCTCGTCACCGTGCTGGCGCGCGGGCACCTCCTCGTCGAGGACGTGCCCGGCGTCGGGAAGACGACGCTCGCGAAGTCGGTCGCGCGCTCGATCGACGGCTCGTTCAAGCGCGTCCAGTTCACCCCCGACCTGCTGCCCTCCGACGTGACCGGCGTCAACGTGTTCAACCGCCGGACCGATGAGTTCGACTTCCAGCCCGGCCCGGTGTTCGCGAACGTCGTCCTGGGCGACGAGATCAACCGCGCCCCGCCGAAGACGCAGTCGGCGCTGCTGGAGGCGATGGAGGAGAACCAGGTGACGACCGACGGGACGACCCGCGCCCTGCCGGACCCGTTCTGCGTGATCGCGACCCAGAACGACGTGGAGCCCGGACAGACGTACGAGCTGCCGGTCGCGGAGGTCGACCGCTTCACGAAGAAGATCCGGCTCGGCTACCCGGACACCGAGGAGGAGGCCGCGATCCTCGGGCGGCTCACCGGCGACCACCCGGTCGACGCGGTCGAGCCCGTGGCGACGATCGCCGACGTGCGCCGGGCCCGCCGGATCGTCGGCGAGATCGAGGCCTCGGAGGCGGTCCGGGAGTACGTGGCCCGGCTCGCGGTGTTCACCCGCCGGAACGCCAAGCTCGGGGCGAGCCCGCGCGGGAGCCTCGCGCTGGTCCGCGCGTCGCAGGCCCGCGCCGCGCTGGAGGGACGCGGCTACGTGATCCCCGACGACGTTCAGGCGGAGGCCCCGACCGTGCTCTCGCACCGGATCCGTACCGAGTCGGGCGGGACCGACGGCGCCGACGTGGTTCAGGACGCGCTCGACCGGATCCGCGTGGAGTGACGAGATGACGCCGACACCGCCCCCACTCAGATGACGCCCGAACTCACCCGGCGGGGGCGCGTCGCCGGCGCCGTCGGCCTCGTCGCGGCCGCGAGCGCGCTCGCCGCCGGCGGCCGCGCGCTCGACGCGATCGTCATCCCCGTCGCCATCGCGCTCGCGGCCGGCTACGTCCAGGTGTCGCGCGTCGACGCCCCGACCGTCCGGCACGTGACGCCCGCCGACGGGTTCGTCGGGGAGACGCGCGAGGTCCGCCTGGAGTTCGGCCCGCCGGCGCGGGACGGCGGCGGCTCGTCCTCCTTCCTCGCCGACGTTCGGGTCCGGGTCGACGAGGGGCTCGACGGACCGACGGCGCCGATCCGCGCGGCCGTCGGCACGGAGCCCGTGTCGTACGCCGTCACGTACCGCGAGCGCGGCGAGCGGACGCTGGGGCCGGTCGAGCTCACCGCGACCGACGTGTTCGGCCTCTTCGAGCGCTCGCTGCTCGTCGACGAGACCGACGCGGTGACCGTGTACCCGCCCCGCGACCCGGTCCCGGCGCGGTTCCGCCGGGCGCTGTACGCGGCCGACGCGGTCGACGTGACCCGCCAGCGCGAGGAGTTCGACCGCCTCCGAGAGTACACCCGCGGCGACGCGGTCCGCGACGTCCACTGGGCGACGACCGCCAAGCGCGACGAGATCGTCGTCAAGGAGTTCGCCGCCGAGACCGCGCGGAACCGGGTGACGATCGCGGGCGGGACGGAGGTCAGCGGCGGCGGGCGCGCCGACCGCGACGGCGAGCCGTTCGGCGGTGTCGGGCGCGACGGCGACGCGGACGCCGACCGCACCGCGAGCGCGGCCGCGGCCGACGAGCTCGCGCGGGCGACCGTCAGCCTCGCGCTGGCGCTGCTCGACGACGGCGTCCCGGTCGACGTGCGGCTGCCCGCCGGGCGGGTCTCGGCGGCCCCCGGCGAAAAAGGAGAAGGCGGTCGCGAACGCCCGCGAGACCCTCTCGC
>NZ_SGXV01000137.1:0-970 GCF_005435055.1 Halorubrum sp. SS7 | reverse complement strand
CGAGTTTCTCTCGTCACGAGGGCTCACTGCCGACGGGATCGGCACACGGATCGAGCAGCTCTCGCGGTTCTCCCCGGCCGAAGACTACCACCAGAAGTACAAGCTGCGGTCCGTCTCCTCGCTTATCGACGCGTTCGACGCGGCGGGATACGACGACGAAGCGTTGCGGGAGTCACCCATCGCCGCCAAGCTGAACGGCTATGCCGCTGGACACGACGTCGCGGTGGTCGAAGAGCTCCCGGCGTCCAGGTGACGCCGTCGGCCGTCGGTTCTCACGGCGCGACCGATGTCCGCAGATGACACAGGCTTTCCGTATGGCACTCCTTGTGTCCGTATGTCGATAACTACTGGCGATTCGGTGACGCTCGAGTACACCGGCAAACTGGACGATGGGACCGTGTTCGACACCTCCAAGGAGTCAGTCGCCGAGGAAGCGGGCCTCGCCGAGGCCCAGCCCGACCGCGAGTACACGCCGTTGACGGTCGAGGTCGGCGGCGGTCAGGTCATCGAGGGGATGGAGGAGGGACTCCTCGGGTTGGCGGCCGGCGAGACGGACACGCTGACGATCCCGCCGGAGAAGGCCTACGGACAGCCCAGCGACGAGAACGTCGAGGAGTTCGACACCGACGAGCTCCGGGAGATGCTCGGCGGCCAGCTGCCCGAGGAGGGCGCGTACCTCGAGGCCCAGGACGGCAGCCAGGGCGAGATCGTCCACGCGGACGAGGACGTGATTCGAGCGGACTTCAACCCGCCGCTCGCCGGTGAGACGCTGACGTTCGACGTCGAAATCGTCGAGGTCAACTGAGCCCGCCCCGTCCGCTTCGCCCGCCTGACGGGACTACCCGTGAAACCGGTACAGCGACGTGACGTACGGGAGCCGGTTGAGCATCCAGATCGCCACCGGCAGGCCCACGACCGTGACCGCGAGCGCCGACGCGACGTTCGCCCACAGCAGGCTCAGCCACCAACC
>NZ_SGXV01000136.1:0-970 GCF_005435055.1 Halorubrum sp. SS7 | reverse complement strand
CCGTCGGTCGCGTGTTCAAATCGCGCCCGGCCCGCTCCTCATATAACCGTTTTCCACCTTCTACTGACAGGTTTCGGCACTTTAGCGCCGGGACAGGAGGTGGCGGCATGAGCAGTGTCGAGCGGCAGATCGACGTCGACCTCGACGCCGATGAAAACGCTGCTCAGGCGGTCTTCGAAGAACGCCGAGAACTACAGATCTCGGAACTCTTCAACGCGAACGGAGAGCTGCGGCTCTGGCAGGGTAGTGCGGGCTGGAGCGGCTACGTTCGCGAAGAAGTCGAAGGCGAGCCGGTCTACTACTCGGTGAACACGCGGTTCGACGAGGACGAGTGGATCTCCAAGATCCGCTGTGGGGATCAGGCAGTCCGCGATGCGATCCGGAGCCACATCGAGGACAGGCACGCAGGTGGCGTCGGGAACTTCGTGAAGAGGTGTTCCCCGCCATGAGCGCCGAGACTGGCGTCGAGGAGCTTCGCGAGCAGATCGCGAACCGTCTCGGCGAGCCGGATCAACTCCAGTTCCCGAGCGGATGGACCACGTCGACGAGCTGGCGGCGAGCGCAGGCAGCGCCGTCGCAGATCGGCTCGGTCAACCCGGCTGAGTTCGACGTCCTCCTCGGCCGCGAAGACGACGAGAGCGCGCTTTCGAAGCACCGCGTGCTGTTCGCGGTCTACGAGGGAGATCTCGTCGCCGAGTGCGACTGCGACGGTCACCGTTTCCGGGACTGGTGCGCTCACGTCGCGCTGCTCTGGTGGAAGTGGAGCCGCGAGCAGCTCGGCGTCACCGACCTCGACACCGGTGAGACGTACCTCTCGCCGCCCTGGTGGTTCTCGGTCGACGATGTCGAGGCCTTCTACGAGGAACTCTCGGACGACGTGGCGACGCTGAGCCCGCCGCGGACGACCGAGAGCGGCACGACGGTCCTGTTCGTCAGGGACCCGGAGGGGAACCTGATCGAGGTGCTCGAC
>NZ_SGXV01000135.1:699-976 GCF_005435055.1 Halorubrum sp. SS7 | reverse complement strand
TCGGGGGATCACGGTCATAGCGTCACCAGGTACTGCGGGTCCGCTTTCAGACGCGGAACGAGGGACGACTCCAGGTCGCCGAGGGTGAAGAAGAGGACTTTGAGCCCGTTCAGGTCGTACCTGTGGAGCACGCCGTCGCGCTCTAGGCGCCTGGTCAGCTTCGGCTTGTTCCACGAGTAGAACGGCGAAGTCCGGACCCCGCAGGTCTGCTCGACCGGCACGCAGCCGTCCTCCTCGGAGCATCGCACCCCCTCGAAGGTCTCCTCGGCGACGTAGT
>NZ_SGXV01000135.1:0-689 GCF_005435055.1 Halorubrum sp. SS7 | reverse complement strand
GAGGTCGAGCCGTCTCTCGAAGTGGTGGAGGTGAGAGCAGGTAAGCCACGGCGTCCCGACGTCCAGTATCAGGGTGTCCTCCTCGACGAGACGGGCGAAGCAGCCGTCCTCGTGGTAGCTGTCCGAGTGGCGGCAGCCGTCGAAGCGGTACGGCCCCTCGACCAGGATCGACTTCATCGCGTCGTCGGTCCGGTAGTCCGCGTCCCGGAGGAACAGCGGCCCGAAGGTCCCGTGTTTCGGCCGGGAGTACTCCTTGTGATACACCCCGGACGTGGCGAAGTAGTCCGTGAACCCCGGCGCGAGCACGCTCCGGAAGCGGTCGCTCAGCGTCGACCGGAGGAACGCGTACGGGTCGGTCCCGAACGCCTGTTTCACGTCGCTCAGCCCGACGTGAACGAACGCTTTCGAGTGCCCGTCGCCGTGGTAGTCGAGCAGCTCTTCGAACCGAGCGGGCGGGACCGCAGACGTGCTCCGTCGCCGGTTGAGCCGCTTGAGAGCCTGGTGTTTGACCAGGTTCGCGGCCCGGCTCGCGTCCGACAGCGGTTCGAACGGCATGTCAGTTCGCGCCGGGTCGGTCAGTCTCGCCGGACCCGCGGCGTCGCTCAGTTACAGTTGTCTCGGTCCGACCCCGGGCGACACGCACAACGGTCATACTCGGTCGTCACGGTTCCGCGGCCTAGTTACGATCT
>NZ_SGXV01000134.1:0-976 GCF_005435055.1 Halorubrum sp. SS7 | reverse complement strand
AAGTCGTCGTAGATCTGTGGGAAGGAGTAGTGTTCCTCCCAGTCTATCTTGAGGTCGAGGCTTCCCGCCGTCAGTTGGTTGTCCTCGAAGCTCTCCGTATCGTTGAACAGGGCGCTCGTCCCGATCCCCGCGCCGGCGCCGGCCGCACCGACCGCGCCCATACCGGCGAGGATCTTACGCCGCGAGAGTTCTAAGTTGTTGTCGCTTGACATTGTTCGTCCCCTCCTGGGGAAGACCCACCGGCGGAGTCGAACCGCCGTTACGCGGCGTCACCGCGGACCGGGCCGCCTACGAGGCGACCCCGGACACCGTATGGGTCGGGAACTGCTTCGGTTGGTTCGAGTATCTTAGTTCGCGCTACCGTCGACCTCAGAGGCGTTCGCGGGTTCGGAGTTGTTCCGCACCTGCTCGAGGCTCCAAGTGAGGTCGAAAGTGAGACTGTCCCCCTGAACGACGTTTCCAACACTAACCGGTAGTGTGAATTCGACGAGATGGGTCACGCGATTCGTATCGACGTTAGCTTGACTGGTGTCACCGCCGACTCGCGTAGCAGAGTCACCAGCAGCACCGTGGCCGGCAGGAGTGCCTCCGTCCCGTCCCCGGTAGAGCAGTCCGCTCAGGAGGTCGGCCAACAGGATCGAGTTACCGGTGCTGTTGGGGAAGTCACCCGGGAATCCGTCGTCATCTGTGATCGAGACAGAACTACTTGGGGCCCCATTATTCGCATCACCAGATTCGTACCCAAGAGACGTGATTTCGAGGTAGTTGAGGAGTTCACCCTGGGTACCCTGGGTAGCAGTTGAGTTAGTGATGTTGCCGTCCGCACTAGCTTCGGGCTCAGTATTGACGTTGTCCGCGTTTTCAGTCACGTCACCCGTGAGAGCGAGGTAGCCTGGGTTCCCAGTCACCACAGGGTCAACGGCGATGACGAAGCTGTCACCGGGCTTGATGTCCTCGACAGTAATTCCCACTGCCG
>NZ_SGXV01000133.1:0-981 GCF_005435055.1 Halorubrum sp. SS7 | reverse complement strand
AGCGCCGTCGCCCCGCCGGGGCGAGTTCGACAAGCGCGTCGGACGCGGTGCGTCCGTCTCCGCACAGTCCGTTTCTGCTAGCGGCCGGTCCGGACCGCGGCCGCGTAGGTCGCTCATAACAATCTCGTTCGCTGCGGTGTCCCCTCATATCCGATGGACACGGACTCACCGACCCCGCGATACGAGGCGTACGAGGCGGCCGTCGTCAGCGACCACGGGGGGTCGACCGAATGTACGATATTCCCGAGGGACGCCGACGACGACCGCCGAACGACCGCGTGGATCACCGCCCGCGAGGAGGCCTACTGCTCGGCGGCCTCAATGCGGTGACCACGTGCTCGGGACCTCGTGCCGACCGCTTCGCCCCCGTCTCGCCTTCCGAAGCAACTTTTCCTTACAACGTCCGAAGGAGCCGACCGCCGATCGGACCGGACACAGAACACGGGTTCGACCGAAGGGCGGCTGAGCCGGCCTTTCGTCCGCTTCAACAGGTGTATCCGGGGCACGCCCGGGATCGGGTCGAGTAATACCCGATTACCGTCGGGAACGGCCTAATTACTCAAGTTACCCGAGCTTAACGGCCGTGTATGGAAAGTTCCATCACAGAGGCCGACAAGCAGCGAATCGAGACGTTCGTGTCGACCCCGAAGTACAAACGCGATCCCGAGATGCTCGTCCCCGACGACGAGTAACGTCGTCGTTCGGCAGTCGTCGAACGGCGTTCAGCGGGCCTCTCGGACCGTTTCGCCGTCGACGAGGATCCGTCCGGTCCCCGTGACCTCGACGACGTGGTCCGGCGTCTCGAACTGGAGGCGCCACGAGTCGCTGTCGTGGCTCGCGAGGTTGCGGACCGCGTCGGTGGAGACGTGATTCTCCAGAGAGACGTCGAGCTCCTCCGGGTCCACCGATTTGACGTCAGCGAGGGCTCTCGCTATCTTTTCGGTGAGGTCAGCTGTCACGTTCGATCATTTCGATGTTCAT
>NZ_SGXV01000132.1:0-981 GCF_005435055.1 Halorubrum sp. SS7 | reverse complement strand
CGAACCAGATGAAGAGACGGTACAAAAGTGTTCCTCTCTGGAGTTGAAACGTCCCTCTCTCACGAGATGTCGAGGCAGTCGAGAGGCGGTTCGGGTCTACCGAGGGGGCGGTCGAACGGGTCGAGAGGGCGTAGAACTAGAAACGACGAGCGACGAGATCCCGTTCCTCTTTGACTAAGATCACTTGATATAGCGACTTTTAACCCCTGACACGGCTGATTCGAAGATCTTGCGATCGCGTCGTGACCGTTGGTATCCCGACTGCGAGGTCCGCCGATCGGTTTCGACTCCCCGGCTCGGGCCCACAGTCTCCGAGTCCGGCGAGGCGGTTCGATCGGGTACACCCCCACACCCCTTCGTTTCGGGTGGAACGGCAGACGGGTGGGTGGGGGTCCTGAGCTGTGAGTTGTATACCGGTGGTTTTATTACAAATACAATATAATAGTACCCTCGACAAACCCTCTAATATTATATTCGTTGTGGCATAATTATTTTATTACTAATCTTTCCTTGAATTATCTGGGGGCGCCTAGATCCACCGCGAATACCTATCGACCACCCCGTCGCTCTTCGCGGTTCCACTCGAAACGAAGGGGTGGGGGGAGGGCTCCCGATCGGCTTTCGGGAGATCGACGGCCGATCCCTCCTGGCTTCCTGACAACGTCTGACTACTGCGCCTCCGTCCATCGAAGTGGGTCCAACGAATATCACGGTCGACGCCGATAGTTTTACCAATCGGTAAACAAACCGTACACACACCTATGAGACGATTCCGTATCTCGGACGAGGTGGCTCGATGACCGATACCGGCGACACCGACACTGGCGACACCAACACTAGCGACACCGGAGCCGACGACACTGGGGCCAACGACACTGGCGACACCGGAGCCGACAACACTAGGGCCGACGGTCCCACCGGCGGCGGACGGATCCTCGACGGCGTCACCGTTCTCGACCTCTCGACGTTCGTCACCGGTGG
>NZ_SGXV01000131.1:0-983 GCF_005435055.1 Halorubrum sp. SS7 | reverse complement strand
ACCGTCTCGTAGGGGACGTACGGCCGCTTCGCGCGGCCGTCCGCCTCGAAGTGGACGATCTCGTAGTCGGCCAACAGCGACAGGTCGTCGTGGACGACGTGGACGTCGCGGTCGAGCCGGTCCGCCAGCGCGCGGATGCTCTCGGGCGGGCGCTCCATGACGGCTTCTAAGAGCTCCATCCGGCGGTCCGTGAGCAACTGGCGGAGCCGCGCACGGTCCTCGAAGTTGACCACGTGCGGGACCGCCTCGCCGTCCTCCCAGCGCTCGGCGCGCTCGATCGCTGCCGCCTGTGCCTGTTCTGCCGGCAGCGACGTGATTCGGAGCGTCGAGGGGTACTCGGCATCGTTCGGGTCAGGAGTAAATTCGTCGTGGGTGGGGTGGGTGTCAGTTGGTTCGTCGGTCATGGATGTCGTTCACCTCGGCTTGGAAGTCGGTGATCAGGTCGGCGAGACCGGTGAAGTCCAGTTTGGTGACTTCTCCCGTGTGCGTGTGCCGACGATGTCGCCCGATGTCTCGGTGGTGCGGCGCGTTGTCGTAGCGGAGGAGCGTGTCGCCGTCATCGTCCATGTACTGGAGGCTGTACTTCACCCCCTCCGGGTACTCCTCGTTTTCCGGGACCCGCCACGCGACCATCTCGTACCGGCTGCCGTCCGGTTTCTCCGACGCCTCCCGATACACGACCGTGGCAGGCATCGGCTTTGTACGTTGTGGTACGACCACAACTGTGTTACCGCTTTTCGTTGTGTTTCAAGTACAACAAATTGGCATTGGTCCCGATTCATAACCGAACCCGGACGACGCCGTCTGTCGGGGTTCCTATCGATCCTCGTCCGGCTCCGCGGCGAGCGCCTCGTCGCGGAGTTCGCGGCAGCGCTCGCCCGTGATCTCGAGTTCGGGGACGGGCGTCGGGTTCCCCTCGGCGTCGACGGCGACAAACACGAAGTACGACTCCGTGGTGAGCTCGCGCTCGCCCGTGCGCGGCG
>NZ_SGXV01000130.1:0-999 GCF_005435055.1 Halorubrum sp. SS7 | reverse complement strand
CTCGTCGTCGGGCTCACCGAAGTACTCGTCGCCGAAGGTCGGGTCGTCGATGCTCGGGATCGCGTCCTTCGGAAGGACTGAAATCACGTTCATAACCGACTCGTTCGAGTCGTTCACTGGTCTTCCGGAGCGGAGAGGTGTTCTCGCCCCCAGTCGCGCATGGCGATGATCACGGGTTCGAGCGACCGCCCGCGGTCCGTCAGAGAATACTCCACGCGGAACGGCTTCTCGCTGACGACGGTCCGGTCGATGAACCCGTGTTCCTCGAGATCTTCGAGGACGTCCGACTGGACCTTCCCTGAGATCCCGTCTACCTCCTCTTTGAGCGCGTTGAATCCCAGCGGTCCATTCTCCAAGAGTCGGTGAATGACGACGGGATGCCACTTCTTACCGATCAGCGTCGCGGTCGTCGTGATCGGACACCACTCGCTGCCCGCACACCACACCTCTAACGGTTCGGAATCGGTACTCATACCGGGTCCACGGTCGCCACGAAAATAAAGATACGTTTGGTAAGTAGGTGAAAAAACGAAACCTGACATACCGACAGGTAACCCGGTTACCCCTCCGTTCGCGCGAGGTTATAAATTACCTATTCATATCGGGTTACTATAAGTAACTATATCCGAACTCGAAATCGACGCAGACAGCACGGCCGTCCTGATCGAATCGACTCCTCACGAGGTAGCGCGGTCGAGTCACACAACCAGTACAACTCTTTACAAACGGACAGTAATCGAACGTATGGACCGGCCGTCTCCGAACGACCGTCTCGCATTTAAATTCGAGGGCGTCGTGATAGCGGTCGTCGCGTTCGCGCTGACGCGGGGGACGGTCGCCGACCTGTTGGTGACAGAGCGGGGGTTCGCGATGGAGATGAGCGCGGTACTGGTGTTAGCGGTCGGATTCGGCGTCGTCCTGTACGGGATCAACCTCACCGTCAGCGCCCGAGACCGGACGTACACCCGGACCGTCCTCGGCTGGTTCCTCGGCGGCGCC
>NZ_SGXV01000129.1:773-1000 GCF_005435055.1 Halorubrum sp. SS7 | reverse complement strand
CCCAAGTGATGCCCAGCGGCGTGACGACGTTCATGTACACGTCGACCTCCCGGGCGGTCTCGCGGAGGGTGACGACCTTCTCGTCCCTGTCGAAGTCGACGAACCCGAGTTCTTCGAGCTTCGGCAGGTGGGTTTGACTCAGCGTGTTGTAGACGCTCTGCCGGCAGTCTCGGGGCGGCGGCGACTCGCCCACCTCGCGTTCGGCGATGTGGTCGGACAGCTCGCGG
>NZ_SGXV01000129.1:0-743 GCF_005435055.1 Halorubrum sp. SS7 | reverse complement strand
TGAGATACTCGAGCGCCAGTCGCCGCCGGTCGTTTCGGAGGACGTCGTGAATCTCCTTCGTGTCGGTGCGGTCCCGCCGTAGTTGCTGCGTAAACATGTGTGACAGTCCACCCCGATCCGTTGTTTGCTGTGTCTGATACAAACAGCGTAAACATGGTTCATATAGTTTTTCAAATATCAGAAATTCAATAGTAACGTGAGAGCAAAACACGCGATGGCAGTTAGTCTCCCAGCTACGGGGCCCCCGGTACTAGTACCGAAAAGACCACCTCAATCGGTCGTTATCGTATTTCAATCCTCGCCTAACGGATCACAGGACCAAGTTGACGGATTACAGAGTGATATTGATCCAAAATCCATCATAATTCTTAAACTTTAATAGCGGGTTGAAACCGCTGAACAGTATGTTCAACAAAACTGAGGTGTTTATAACTTTAAGTTGGGGTGTCAATGGGCTGCGTACGTTCGGCCCGCCCGTGACGGGTGGAAGCCGGACACCAAACCCATGTCAAACGACAGCAAATACAGCCTCTCCCGGCGGAAGGCGCTCCTCGGACTCGGCACGGTCGGTATCGCCGGCGCCGGCGCTGGAGTCGGGACGAGCGCACTGTTCAGCGATACCGAATCGTTCGAAGACAACACGATCACAGCGGGAACGCAGAACCTGATCGTAAACGCGGAAATCGTCGACGCTACGACCTTCGAAGGGAATGCTGGTTCGGTCAGCATCGAAAACACTACCG
>NZ_SGXV01000128.1:0-1002 GCF_005435055.1 Halorubrum sp. SS7 | reverse complement strand
GCCCTCTCGGCGGGTCGTCGAACCCTAGCGCACGAACGGGCCGCGCTGGTCGATCGGTTCCCCGTGTGGCCGTCCCGAGACCGCAACCGCCCGGAGAGAGTCCTCCGTAGCGACGCCGACCGTCTCAGTCTCCGTCACCGGAAGCACGTCGCCTTCGGTGAACGCGTCGCCGTCGCTCGTCTCCCCGACCTCTACCGTCCCCACTCCGTCGACGGCGTAGAGGAAGCCGGTCCACCCGTCCGGGACCGACCAGCGCCACGAGTCGGTGACCTCGACGTCGAGGTACTCCAGCGGCGTGTGCGTCGAGAGCGGGGACCCGTCCCCGACGACCGTGGTGACCGTCGCGCCGTCGACCGCTTCGGTCGGGAGGTCGTCGGCCGCGGCGTCCGAGTAGTCCGGGTCCATCTGCTTGTCCTCGCGGGGGAGGTTCACCCACAGTTGAAGTCCGTTACAGCCCGCGCCGTCGGCCGGGAACTCCGAGTGCCGGATCCCGCCGCCGGTCGTGATGTGCATCGCCTCGTTCTCGCGAGCGGTGTTCGTCACTCCGAGGCTGTCCTCGTGGTCCATGCCGCCCTCGATCATGTAGGAGACGATCTCGAATCCGCGGTGCGGATGCATCGGGAACCCCTGGTCCGGTTCGATGTAGAACCGCTCGAAGAGGACGAAGGGGTCGAGGTGTTGCGGGTGCGCCTCGGTCGG
Organism: Halorubrum sp. SS7; assembly: GCF_005435055.1. NCBI lineage: Archaea > Methanobacteriati > Methanobacteriota > Halobacteria > Halobacteriales > Haloferacaceae > Halorubrum > Halorubrum sp. SS7. Next base: position 303 of record NZ_SGXV01000128.1, on the reverse strand, counting down.
GAAGGCCCGGTTCGAGTTCACCCCGGTGCCGTGGCGGACGGTCTGGCCCGGGAGGGGCGCCGTCCACAGCCGATAAGCATCACGATTACGGAACCGAGAAAAAGTCAAATTCTGTACTGTATTTTTAGATATCTCGCTCAGTAGCCTGAAAAGGTCGTTATTTGGGTACTACTGAAAAAACAGATAATTTACTGGAATCCGCTACAGAGAATCTTCTTACCGCTGCCGCGAGTACACTGGGACGCAACAATGAGCTACGAACTCGATCCGCTGCCGTACGATTACGACGCGCTGGAACCCCAT